>CAZKGB010000133.1:0-7107 GCA_964551935.1 uncultured Lentimicrobiaceae bacterium
ATATCGATAAAATGGAGGTTAAAAGCTCTTTTGTTTTTAGTGATCCTGCTTCACTGGCGCTGTCGCTACGCTGGGTGGCCATGTTATCTCCTCATATAGAGTGCGATATAGCTGCATCAACAGGCGTTCACGATGGCGAAGCCGTTATCAAGCAATTGCTTGCAGGGGCGCAGGTGGTTCAGGTGGCATCGGTTCTTTATAAAAAAGGTTTTAAAGAGATTGGCGAGATGACCAAAAAGTTGGAGGGGTGGATGGAGCAAAAGCATTTTAATTCGCTGGATGATTTTAGAGGAAAACTAAACACCTCCGGATACGATAATCCCGCTGCCTACGAAAGAGTACAGTTTATGAAACATTTTTCGGCTATCGAATAGAGGAGGGGCGAAGATACTGTAAGAGGGCTGCTCAATGGCTCATTATCTTGTTAATTTCCATAATTTGGGGGATAACCATTTTTATCCCATCGTTTACAATTACAAAATCTGCCAGCTTGTTTTTAAGGCTGTCCTCCATTTGGTTCGACACTCGCTTAAGGGCCTCTTCTTCTGAAATGCCATCCCTTTCTGTTACACGACGAAGTCTTATATCCAACGGGCAGTAAACTAACATGGTTTTGTCAAATCGTTTTTCAAGATGATGTTCAAAAAGAATGGCCGATTCGTGAATGGTATAGCAGCTTTCACGGTATTCACTCAGCCAGTTATTGTACGATTCAAAAACAAGCGGATGAATTATGTTGTTGATAAAATGGAGGGATTCTTTATTGCTGAAGATTAAGGATGCCAGCTTTTTAAAATCTACCTCCCCTAAATTATTAAAGACTGATTTTCCAAATCGCTGCATCAGTTTGTTCTTAACCTCTTCACGGGAGTATAGCTTTTTGGCTTCAACATCGGAGTAAAAAACGGGCACCCCAAGCGATTCAAATACTTTGCAAACGGTACTTTTTCCGCTGCCAATATTTCCGGTTAAACCAACTTTGATCATTTTAGCAAAATAAATTCCACGTCGGTGGGTTCGGTGCGGATGTTCTTTACAAAATCGGGGTGTTTTATCACTTTCAACAAAAGTTTGTTTGCTTTTTTTAAATCAACACCGTTAATATCGGGCGAAACAATAAACTGTTTAACACTCACTTTGTCAAAATCTTTCAGTGCCACGTTAAAATAGACGGTATCCATTTTAGGAAATGTTTCTATTTGATACTTTCCGCTCCTCGCGGTGATGGGTACTACAACCTTCGACTGTGTGAATTTTGCTACTTCCAGCGTAAGCTTAACTTTTTCGGGGTTTAGTTTAAACAGATCAGAATTTGGATTTTCAAGTTCAACATCAATAGTGGTGTTTTCTTTAATGTTATCCAGCTTTATCGCTTTCGTGTGGATATTTTCAATGGTGTCTAAACTGCTTTTGCTTCCATAAATAAGTACCCTTGATGGTTTTAAAGTAACGGGGCTGTAAAGGTTGAAGGAGCCCTCGAAAGTAAAACGGACATCGTTTATTACTTTAACTTTTTTAGAATAGAGTTTTTCAAGTTTAAATGAAAGGGCATTTTTTGAGAAATTGATCAATGTCGGGTCGATATCCAGTAACTTGGCAATACTCTCTTTGAGGGGAAGGGTGGAGATATAGTACTTATTTTCGTCGGATTTGTGTATTGTGTAGTTTTTCAGGTGGATAATCAGCTCTTCAGGATGAAGCAGGCTTAATTCCAACAAGTAAAATCCTCGTGCCGTGATATTAAACTTTACCGTGGAGTCAATTTTTTGGGTAAGCAGCTTGTTGTCGGGAATATCCTGGTAGATGATGCTCATATTATAGGTTTCAGAGTATTCTTGCGAAAGCTTAATTAAAAGCCAAAAGATGGCGGAAACAATAATGAAAATGATAAATATAAAATGCTGCGGGTGGTTAACTCGTTCTTTTTTACCTCTGCTGCTATTTTTATTATTGCTCGACATTTATACTTTTTACGATAAGAAATAGTTGATTCAACGAAAATACACTAAAATACTGTAAGCTGGTTTTGAAGCGGTAAACTTTGGTTTGAAAGTTTTTAAAACCGAATTCAAAAATACTAAAAAAGCCGGATAACAATATTAGCCGGCTTTTTGTGTTTTGACAACAGCAGGGGTTATTTTTTCTCGCCAATGCCAACTGTGTCCAGGGCAATAGCGCTTTTTTCGATGGTCATTTTAACACCGTTACCGACTTCAATTATGACGGTTGACTCTTTTACCTCGAGAATTTTACCGTGGATTCCACCAATGGTAACAACCTTTTGTCCCTTTTGAAGCTGTTCTCTAAACTTTTTCTGATCCTTGGCTTTCTTTTGTTGCGGGCGGATAAAGAAAAAGTAAAAAACTACTAAAATTAAAAGTAAAGGCAAAAACTGCATCAGTGCATTCGGTTCACCGGCAGGAGTTGCTTCAAGTAAAATAAATAATGTTTTCATCTCAATATTGATATTTGTTAATAATTAATTTCGTTCGGGGTTTACCACATTGGCTTTAATTCTTAAAATGGTTCTGTTGGGTTGTGTGTTGGCCAAAATAGTAATGGTTTTATTTTGCATGCCTCTTTTGTGCGTGCTGTCGAAAGTGACACTGATGGTTCCCTCTTCGCCCGGTTTAACCGGTTCTTTCGGGTAACTACCCACAGTGCATCCGCATGAAGTACTTACTTTGCTAATAAGCAAATCTGATTTGCCGACGTTCTTGAAATTGAATTTGTAACTCACTTTTTCTCCTCGAATTACTTTTCCAAAATCGTGAACTGTTTCAACAAAGGCCATTTTAGCCATGTCGTTTTTGGTAGCACCTTCGGCACTTTTGTCGTTTTTTACAACATCAGTCGAGATGTTTTTGCTGCTGTTGTTGTTTTGGCAGCTCATCAGGGATACCCCTAATACTACAACTAATACAAAATACAACTTTTTCATAAGACTTAATTTTTTATTCGCCACCTCTAAAAATCATTACCGACCCTTTGTAGGTGTAATCGTTTTTGTATCCGTGACATTTTAAAATATAAAAATAGGTTCCGTCCGATAAATTACCGCCATCCCAATCATTTTGATAGTTATTGGATTCGAACACTTTGTTACCCCACCGGTTAAACACAACCAAATCGGTACTTTCAAAATAAAAATTCAGGGGTTTGGCATCAGGAGTGGCCTGATCAATGCTTTTAAAGGCTCCTCCATCTGTTCCTCCACCTGTTCCGGGCGGTGCAATTTTAATAACGAAGTAGTTGTTAATATTGTCGCTTTGGTTGGGAGTAAAAACGTTTGGAATGGAAAGTTGAACCGGTTTGATGGATACCTTTTTTAAATAGGTGGTGTCGCAACCCTGATTGTTATAGGCCGTTAAAACAACATAATAATCTCCCTCCTGTTCGTAGGTATGGGTAGGTGTGTCTTCATAACTGGTACAGGCTGTACCGATGCTGTCGCAGAAATCGCCAAAATCCCAAAAATGGTTGGTAATGGAGATTGAATCGGCCGAAAGGTTTTCAAATGAAAAAGAGATGTGAGGCCTTTCAATATAAGCGGTGTCGGGGTCGGCGGTTATTTCAATGTCGGCATTGTCGTACGACTTTGTTCTGAATGTGTCTGCAACGGAACAGCCAAAATTATCTATCACTTCGATATCGTAATTAAGGTTTGCCTTTAATCCGATGGCCAGCGAGGAGTCGTTAGGGGCTATTTGAAGCGGGTGTACATTCCAGATGTAGTGGTATTCGGAAGAGGGAAAAGCACCTGTGGCGGTGGCTTTAACCTGGGCCGTGTTGCCGTTGTCGTTATCACCATTGGTGCAGGTAAGCTGAACCTGCTCAAAAGTTACCGTGATGGGCGGATAGGTTTGTACCCAAAAAGTGTCGCTAACGCACTGCTCCATCGTGTTGGTGTCGGTTACGGTAACAATAAAACCCGTGGTGTCGGAAATACTGGTCAGCAATGTATTGCTATTCCCTAACGAGGTGGTATCACCATCAGTTTGCCATTTAAACGTGCAGCTGTCATGCTCCGGCACACTAAGCTGAAAGTCGGCACCAATACATAAAGGTGGGGGGGTGTCGATGGTGACGGTGCAGTTTAGCTGCGAGTAAGCATTGGACGAGAATAGCAGTAAGCTGATTCCTGCTACAACTGCTGAAATAATGTGTTTTACGGATAAATTCATAAAAAGCAAAATTATTTTGCCGGGCAAAGGTAAAAATAATATTGATGTTTGTCCATGTAACTACAACTAATATAACCCGCTGCCCAGCATTACCAGGGTGCAGTTTTCAATAGTTTCTATATTTTCGCCGGCTAACAGGTTGATAAGTTCATCGTTTTCGGTCCCCGGATTAAAAATTATCCGTTTTGGTTTTAGCCCTATAAGGTAATCGTAAAATTGCGGTTGATGTTTTGGACCTATATACAAAGTGATGGTGTCGATATCGGTTAATTCGGGAAATCCGGTTTTAAACAAAATGTCTTCAACCATGCCTTCGCGCAAGCCGATGGCCTCAACAGGATGTCCGTACCTTCGTAATTTCCTGATGGCTTTGTGCGAATAGCGCTGTGGGTTACTACTTGCCCCGATAACAAGGGTTTTCTTTTGAATCATGGAATGCAGTTCTGTTAATGTGTCTCAATTTATCATGCAAACGGTTTATTCAGGATTTTAGTATTGTTGTCAAATTGTCGTGAATTAATAGTTTTAACTGCCATTATAACAGTGTGTTCAAATGCTACAATTATAAATTACTGAAAATGTTGAGCTTCTGTTTTAAAGTGAATGATTGGTCGCTATTTTGTAATGATAAGGGAAATTAATAATAAAAGGAGGAAATAAATATGAACTTAAATCAATTTACCATAAAATCGCAGGAGGCCATTCAAAAGGCTCAGGAGGTTGCCTCTGTTAACGAACAGCAGGCCATCGAAACCATTCACTTGTTAAAAGGAATTTTAAGTGTGGATGAAAACGTAACCCCGTTTCTTTTGAAGAAGCTGAATGTAAATTTTGATGTGTTTACAAAGGCAGTCGACCGCATTGTCGATTCGCTGCCTAAGGTATCGGGAGGTGAGCAATATCTCGCTAAAGATACCAATGAGGTGCTACAACGTGCACCCCGTTATTTAAAGGAGTTTGGCGACGAGTTTGTCTCCATCGAACATCTGTTGCTTTCGTTGTTAGAGGTAAAAAGTACCGCTTCGCAACTGATGAAAGACAATGGCATTACCAGGAATGATCTAATGGCCGCCATTAAAGACCTTCGGAAAGGTTCTACCGTGAATAGTCAAAGTGCCGAAGAGCAATACAACTCATTGGATCGTTATGCTAAAAATTTAAACGATATGGCCGAAAAGGGTAAGCTGGATCCCGTTATCGGTCGTGATGACGAAATACGCAGGGTGTTGCAAATTCTTACCCGTCGTACAAAAAACAACCCTATTTTAATAGGTGAACCGGGGGTGGGTAAAACGGCCATTATTGAAGGTCTGGCACACCGTATTGTTGACGGTGATGTACCTGAAAACCTGAAATCGAAAAAGATATACTCGCTGGCCATGGGCTCGCTGATAGCAGGTGCAAAATATAAAGGAGAGTTTGAAGAGCGATTAAAAGCGGTTGTTAAAGAGGTGGTCGATTCGGATGGCGAAATCGTTTTGTTTATCGACGAGATTCATACCCTGGTGGGTGCCGGAAAATCGGAAGGAGCCATGGATGCTGCCAATATCCTTAAACCGGCCTTGGCGCGTGGTGAGCTTAGAGCCATAGGTGCCACTACATTAAAAGAGTATCAAAAATATTTTGAAAAGGACAAAGCGCTGGAGCGCCGGTTTCAGTTGGTAATGGTCAATGAACCTGATACCATGTCTGCCATTTCTATCCTTCGGGGATTGAAAGAGCGTTACGAGAATCATCATAAAGTGAGGATTCAGGATGAAGCTATTATTGCTGCCGTGGAACTTTCGCAACGCTATATCACCGACAGGTTTTTGCCTGATAAGGCCATCGACCTGATTGATGAAGCTGCTGCCAAGCTGCGGCTCGAAATAAACTCACTGCCTGAAGAACTTGAGGTGGTGGAACGACGTATCCGCCAGCTGGAGATTGAAAAAGAGGCTATCAAGCGTGAGCATGATAAAGTAAAACAAGCCACTATCGAAAAAGAGCTTGCCAACCTGAACGATGATCGTAACCAGATGAAGGCCAAATGGCAAGCCGAAAAGGAACTTGTGGATAAAATCCAGAAGCTGAAAAAAGATATCGAAGACTTTAAACTGGAAGCAGAGCGCGCCGAACGCGATGGCGATTTTGGAAAAGTGGCCGAACTGAGGTATGGAAAAATTCAAAACTCGGAACAGCAGATTGAAGAACTTCAACAGAAGCTCGTGGAGTTGCAGGGTGACAAACCAATGATTAACGAGGAGGTTACTGCTGAAGAGGTGGCCGAAATCGTTTCGCGGTGGACAGGCATTCCGGTTAACAGGATGTTGCAAAGCGAGCGCGAAAAACTGCTCCATCTCGAAGATGAATTGCACAAGCGCGTGGTTGGACAAGAGGATGCCATTGGCGCTATTGCCGATGCTATCAGGCGAAGTCGCGCGGGACTTCAGGATACCAAACGACCCATCGGATCGTTTATCTTCCTGGGTACTACCGGGGTTGGTAAAACCGAACTGGCAAAGGCGCTGGCTGAGTTTTTGTTTAACAACGAAAATTCCATGGTACGCATCGATATGTCGGAATATCAGGAGCGGCACTCGGTATCGCGACTGGTGGGAGCGCCTCCGGGATACGTGGGATACGACGAAAGTGGTCAGCTGACCGAAGCGGTGAGAAGGAAACCCTATTCGGTGGTACTGCTCGATGAAATTGAAAAGGCACATCCTGATGTGTTTAATATTTTACTGCAGGTGCTGGATGATGGCCGATTGACCGATAACAAAGGCCGGGTGGTGGATTTTAAAAACACCATCATCATTATGACCTCAAACATCGGTTCCCACATCATTCAGGAGCGTTTTAGTAAGATGACGGAGGCCAACGAAGAGGAGGTGGTTGATAAAACCCGCGACGAAGTTTTTGAACTGTTGAAAAAAACCAT
>CAZKGB010000134.1:0-7005 GCA_964551935.1 uncultured Lentimicrobiaceae bacterium
GCCGAGACAATTTTATATTCCGGAATCGTGCTTAATATATCAGTTATCATGTTTAAGTTTGACTCAACATCATCTACAACCAGTATTTTAAAAACATTTTCTTTTGGATGAGGCATATCAATTATTTATTTAGCAGGTTAAATTACTAATTTTTTTAATAATCAACTACAGTTTTCTATAAAATTAATTATTTCATTAAGATTCATAACCCTCTTTGCGGCATTTAATTTAATGGCTGCATGCGGCATTCCAAACACAATTGCCGAGTGTTCATCTTGTGCAATGGTTTCCGAACCAACATTTTTCATTTCGAGCAACCCTGTAGCTCCATCATCGCCCATTCCGGTTAATAATATTCCAACACCCTTGGCTCCGGCACTTTTAGCAACTGAGCTAAACAATGCATTTACCGAAGGTTTATGGCGATTAACAGCGGGGCCGTCATGGGTTGTAATAACAAAACTATCTCCCGTTTTCTTAAGAATCATATGGTAAAAACCATTTGCCACAACCGCCATTCCTCTATGTAGAACCACTCCCGGTTTTGCTTCGTAAACACGCAAGGCTGAGGAGTTATCCAGACTCTCGGCAAACCATCTTGTAAAATTACCCGGCATATGCTGAACAATAACGATACCGGGCACATCGGAAGGCAGCCTGTCCAAAATATAATGAATTGCCTGTGTACCACCGGTGGAAGCACCTATTGCAATTACTCTGTCAGTAGGATTATCCTCTGTCAGTTTTTCCTTTAATGTTGGTGTGGGATGTTTTTTATTTTTAGATATTAGCAAATGTCTGTCGATTAACTTACCAATTCTGTCTTTAACGGCATAAGCATTTCGCAGAGAGGTTACAAGTTCTTGGTGGAACTCGAAATTATTAATAATGCTTTTGGGTTTGGGCAGAATACTCACTGCTCCCAGTTGTAGTGCCATAATCGCGTTGGCCGATCCTTTTTCGGCTACACTGGAAAACATAACAACAGGAACCGGATGTTGCGACATTATTTTTCGTAAAAAAGTAAGTCCATCCATTTTTGGCATCTGTATGTCGAGCAGGATTACATCCGGTTTTTCTTTACTAATTACCTTTACAGCATCGTAAGGATTAGCTGCAGAAGCATACAAAACCATATCGGATTGCTGGTCAACAATATGTTTTATTGCCATAACGGC
The DNA here is from genome assembly GCA_964551935.1 of uncultured Lentimicrobiaceae bacterium. Lineage (GTDB taxonomy): Bacteria > Bacteroidota > Bacteroidia > Bacteroidales > F082 > B16-G9. The sequence continues at coordinate 1,179 of CAZKGB010000134.1, forward strand.
AACCTCCAAATCATCAACCATTAACACCTTTATTTTATTTCTAACAGCCATAGTATCGTTTCCTTTACTTTTTTTGAGATTTGTTTATAAGGATACCTCTTTACTTGATGGTTCCCTGTAACACTTTTTCAATATACTTTTGTTTTACCTCTCCGGTATAGGTGTTAAAAAGGAGTTTTCTGCCCTGTTTACCGCGTGTACTAGCAGCAACAATTTTAATATTTTCGTTTCGCATATACTCATAAGCCACATCCACGTTTCTGTCTCCGATAAAAAAGACCTGCTTTTTTGTTTGCAGCACGGCGGCACCCCCAAATACTTTAGCCACCAGGTTATCTTGCCGGCTGCCCATACCTTTCATTTTTTCGAGTAACATTTTAATGGCAATGTTACCAAACTTTGGCGAAGCCAAACCATCGCCATTCCATAAGGGTAGCATGTAATGATTTACCCCTCCTATTTTCAGATACGTATCATACAAAAAGACCGACACGCAAGAGCCTAACAATGTAGTAATAACATGCGGTTCCTTGCTAGTAAACATAGCAGCCGGGTATAAAAAGTGTTTTTTATATTCAACCATTTAACCTTAAAAGCTTTCGGAGTCATCGTCCATATCAAAAAAAAGTTCACCATCATCGGTAGCAAATCCACACTCTGTTCGAATGGCTTCGGGAACAGACGCAATAAAGGTTGCCCCTTTTCCCAACTCGCTAACCATCTCAAGACTGCCATGCAGAAGGTCCAGAACGCCCTGTACCACAGCCAATCCGATACCACTTCCCGTATTAATGGAATTGATGGTATCATCCAGTTTTTTAAAGCGGTCAAATAATTCATGTTTCTTATCGGCATCGATGCCTACCCCAAAATCCTGCACCTTTATTTGTAAAATACTATCAGCTTCGATAAGCTCAACAATAATTTTGCCTTCCGCGTAGGATGCCTTAATGGCATTACTTAACAAATTAGCCACAACAATCTTCAAAATGGCGGAATCGGAGATAAAAGAATTTAGTTTGTCAGAGCCATTATCATTAACAATGATATCAAGCTGCTTTTTTGATGCTTCAACATTAAAATCGGCTATTACATTCGCAACAACCGACAATACGTCAACTTTAACAGGATTTGCCACGGCTTCACCGGCTTCCAGTCGGGCCGCCATAAATATATTGTTAAGCTGAAAATCTAAAAAGAAGGTTTCCGAATAGATAATCCCGGCCAGCTTACGAGCTTTTTCTATTTCATTATCTTTTAACCGGGTAATTCCTTTTGACAAACCTAATATAGAAGTAAACGGATTTATTATTTCGTTGGTAATAAGCGATAAAAAATAGCTTTTATAGCTTTCCGACTTTTCGAGTTTATTGTTCATCTGCTCAAGGCGTTGCTGAAGTTCATCCACTTCATTTTTCAACCTTTCTGCATCAGTACCGTTGCTACTAAATTTATCCATAGGATTTCCGTTTTATTTTAATTTGAGATAAATAGTGGGTTTAATTTGCTTTAAATTTGAGATATTGTGATTTAATAACGATTCGGAATGTCCGATAAAAAGATATCCTCCCGGTTTAAGGTGTTCGAGCATTTTTGATACTACCTTTTTTTGTGTTTCCCTATCGAAATAAATTAAGGTATTTCGACAAAATATAATATCAAAATTTTTAGACAGAATGTATTGGTCATCCATCAGGTTAAGCCACATAAAGCGGGTTTTATCGCGCAGCGTTTTAACAATGCGAACCTCCTGCTTTCCATCGCCTTTACTTTTAAGGAGGTAACGCTTTCGATACCTGTCCGGAATTTGTTCGGCACGCGAAAACGGATAAATGGCTTTCACGGCTTTTTTTAAAATGGACACCGAAATATCGCTTCCGTATACCTGATAATCTCTAAGGCGATTTAAGCGACACTCCTCTTCGAGCACCATACAAATAGTATATACCTCTTCACCACTGGAACATCCCGCACTCCAAACTTTTGGCGATTTTATCCCTCGACCCACAAAATCGGGCACGACCTTATCGATTAAAAAGTCAAAATGGGCGTTCTCTCTAAAAAAGTCCGTTTTATTGGTTGAAACAACATCAATCATCTCAATTACCTCTTCGCTGCTCTTTTGGCCTCCTTCCAGAACATACTTTACATATTCGGAATACTCTGAGATACCGAGCATTTTAAGTCTTTTAACCAATCTTGATTTTAACAGAAACTTTTTTTTATCGGGTAGTTGAATGCCAAACTCACCGTAAATAAACCGACTCAGTTGGTGAAAATCACGGTCGGTAAATTCGCCAAAATCCTGATTAAAATTAATATGGCTAATATGATTGTTATTGTCGTCCATGAATCTTAAAACTTTTCAAATCCGCCATCCAGTTCGTCTTCTCTTCCCAGATCGATATAAACACCCGATGATGATTTATCTTTTATTCTTTTGGCGGGAGGTTCATTTTCAAAAACGGGAGGTGCTGTTTGGTGGGGTGGTCGCATATTCAAATTTGAAGAGACATGAAATTCTTTATTATTAATTTTAAAGAATGTCATTGTTTGAAGTAGCTGTTCGGCCTGGCTCGAAAGTTCTTCGGCGCTGGTGGCAATCTCTTCTGAAGCAGCAGCATTTTGTTGTGTAATTTCGTTAAGGTGCTGGATAGCAATATTAATTTGATTTGCGCCCATCTCCTGTTCCTGACTGGCGTTGTTAATCCGGCTAATCAGGTTAGAAGTTTTATTAATTTCGGGAGCAATGTTTTGCATCAGTCCGCCTGCCTCTTCGATAACGTTAACACTGGACTTTGAAAGGTCTTCTATTTCGCTGGCAGCTTTTTTACTTCTGTCGGCCAATTTACCTACCTCCGAAGCCACTACCCCGAATCCTTTACCATGTTCGCCGGCCCGGGCAGCTTCAACGGCAGCATTTAACGCTAAGATATTGGTTTGAAAAGCGATTTCATCGATAATAGAGATTTTCTCGGCAATGTCGTTAATTTTTTCGCGGCTATCGATGGCTGCGTTAACCATTTTATCGGTTTTATCGGCAAGATTTTCAGCAATTTTTTCTGTCTCTTTGGCATTGCTGGCATTTTCCTGAATAGCTGAAACCATCTCCTCAATAGAAGATGAAACCTCTTCGGTTGACGAGGCTTGCGCCGTAGCCCCTTGCGATATATTTTGAGAAGCAGAGCTCAGTTCACGGCTTGCCAGCGATAAATTATCGGCAGCCATATATACTGTTGAAACAACTTCTTTCAACTTAATACGCATTTTTTCGATATTGTTAATTACCTTACCAAGCTCATCATCAGGCATATCAGGCACTTCGACTTCCAGATTTCCTTTTGCCATCTCGTTAATAACCGTATTGCTAATTTTAAGTTTATTAACCACATCGCGAATTAAAATAACGGCCAAAATAAAAATAATCAATAGTCCGCCAAGAATAATAATCATCGCCTGGTTTTTAGTATTTCCAATTATTTTTTCCGCATTTATGCTTATTTGCTTGGCTTCGATAAGTTGATATTCCATGAGTTGATTAACATCCTTGACTGTTTTATTCAAAGAAGTAAAAAACAGTGAAAAGTTATATTTTTTATCCTCGCCTATACTTTTAGCGGTTTTAGCGGTTTGTAAAATATCCTCTGCATGCTTAATGGTTTCATAAAAATCGAGATTTGTTTTATCGGTTAAGTTTTTACTGGTATGACTTGACATAACATTTTCCAGCGATTTCCATGAAGATTTAATATGATCTATTTTTATCATCAAATCATAAACAATTGTTTTATCAATGCTATCTGAGTTTTGTATTTTCTGAATAGGAAAAGCGATTGACATAAACAATTCATCGGAAAAGTTTTTCAGTTGTTGTAACGGAGCCACCCTGTTGCTGTACATATCGTTGGCAGCATACTCGATTCTTTTCAGGTTTGACAATCCGTTTTGCCCCACCAAAGCAATTACGGCTATGGTGATAACAAGCAAGATAGTCATTTTTGTTCCAATTTTCATATTTTTCATGATGGTATATTTTTTAATAATTATCCTATTTTTTTTAGTTCGGCGATATCTTCACTGCTGAAAACTTTTTCAATATCCAGAATCAGGATAAAAGTTTCCAGCTTTTTATAAACTCCTGCAATAAAGTTTCCGTCGTACTTTTCAGCTAACGAGGGATAATCCTGAATTGAGTTCATTTCCGCTTCGAAAACTTCGTTGGCCTTATCGACCATAATTCCCACGTTGGAGTCTTCACCCCGAATAGGGATGTTCATAATAATAATAACTGAATTAGCCTCATCTTCAGGCGGATCGAAACCAAACTTATAATAGGTATCGACAACCGGTATAACATTACCTCGAATATTGATAATGCCTTTCAGGTATTCGGGTGATTGGGGCATTTTGGTGAATTGCTGCATCTGCAGAATTTTAATCACATTTTGCACATCCAAAGCAAATTCCTCACCACCTAAAGTGAACGAGAGGTAAGTACGGATGTTGTTATTTGTTTTTTCTGCCATTTTACTACTCTTGAAGATTTGAAATAATTTTATTTACATCCATAACGATGGCGATACTGCCATCTCCCAAAATTGAAGCACCGGAGAAGATATCCATTTTCCTCAAATATTTTCCTAACGGCTTAATAACCGCCTGATATTTACCAACGATTTTATTGATCAGTAAGCCCACCTCAATCTCTTCATGATAAATTACCAACATGTAATGGGGTGAGTCGATAATGGAACCGGAGTCAGCAAATTTTTCAGTCAGATTAATAAACGGTATCTGTTTTCCCTCTTTGATAATTACATTGTCGTAGCACGAGTCAACTTCTTCTTTTGTAACCTTGTAGATACGTTTAATATTATCCATTTGCACGATGTACCTTACCGCGTTAATATAAACCAGCAGCCCATCAATAATTGAAAGGGTCAGCGGAAGGCTTATACGAATGGTAGTACCTTTGTTAGGTATGCTTATAAGGTCTATTTCACCACGCAGCTCCTCTATATTTTTTTTAACAACATCCATTCCCACCCCTCGTCCCGAAATATCGGTAACCTGGTCGTTGGTGGTAAAACCGGGATGAAAAATAAGGTGACTTAATTCACGGTTGGTTAGTTCGGCATTTTCGCGGATGATTCCTTTTGAAACAGCTTTTTGTTTTATGCGATCCAGGTCCAGCCCCGCCCCGTCATCTGAAATATTAATAACAATGCTCGCTCCTGAATAATAGGCCTCGAAAAGAATTTCCCCCTTGGTTGGTTTCCCTTTTTTTATTCGTTCTTCTTTCGATTCGATACCGTGATCAAAGCTGTTTCGGATAATATGCATAATGGGGTCGGTGAGCTTTTCAATAATCGACTTATCAAGCTCTGTATCCGTTCCCCTTGTAACAAATTCAATCTCTTTATCGTATTCGTTTGACAGATCTCTGATAAGCTTACGGAACGGATGCAGGAGGTTATTCACCGGGATAAGCCTCATGTCAAGCACATTTTCGCGAAGCTGCCTTGAAAGTTTTTGATAAGCTTCCGTAATGGCTTCCAACTCAGGATCAGGTTTCATTTCCTTGAAATGTTCCAAACGTGCCTGTGTGGTTATTACTTCGCTAACCAAATCCATTAGTTTATCGAGCTTAAAAGATGAAACCCTGATTGTAGTTAATGCTGACGATTCTATTTTGCGCTCAATTGATTTATGCCTGTATTTTTCATCAGATTTCATCTCTTTTTTTTCAACAGAGCCGAATTCTCCAGATGATGAGTCGACAGAAGAGTTTATTTGTTTCAACAATTTTTTCAGCTCTTTTTCACTA
>CAZKGB010000135.1:0-4535 GCA_964551935.1 uncultured Lentimicrobiaceae bacterium
TATAAAAACGAAATATTAAAATTAAAAAAAGAAAAAAATGCCATTATTCTTGCGCATTTTTATCAAATTCCCGAAATCCAGGATATTGCCGATTATGTTGGCGACAGTTTAGGATTGGCTCAAAAAGCTTCCATGGCTGATGTTGATATTATTGTTTTCGCCGGTGTTCATTTTATGGCCGAAACCGCAAAGATACTAAATCCCGGTACCAAGGTGTTGTTACCCGATTTGGAAGCAGGATGCTCGTTGGCTGATTCGGCCCCGTTGGATAAATTTTTAGCCTTTAAATCCAATTATCCCGATCATATAGTGGTCTCTTATATTAATACTACTGCAGCCATTAAAACCGTTTCGGATGTAATTTGTACCTCCGGTAATGCCGTACAAATTGTGGATTCGTTTCCTAAAGATCAGAAAATTATTTTTGCTCCCGATAGAAATCTGGGGGGGTATGTAAACCTTGTAACCGGCCGGAACATGGTTTTATGGAACGGGGCTTGCGAAGTACACGATATTCTGACTGTTGAATCAATTATTGAGTTAAAAGAGAAAAATCCGGAGGCAAAATTAATTGCACATCCTGAATGTCAGGCACCCATTTTAGAACTGGCCGATTTTGTGGGTTCCACTACAGGATTGTTAAAATATACCCGTCAAAGCGATGTTAAAAAGTTTATTGTGGCAACCGAAACGGGTATTTTACATCAAATGCATAAAGATTCGCCGGACAAAGAGTTTTTGATTGTTCCAACCAACGAAACCTGCTCATGCAACGATTGCCCCTATATGAAACTGAATACCATGGAAAAACTCTATCGGGCATTAAAAAATGAACAACCCGAAATAACCATGGACGCTGATGTGATGAAGAAAGCCAAAAAACCCATTGATAAGATGTTGGATATTTCACGTAAAATGAAGCTGATATAATTCAGTACATAAAAAATAATTTTCCACTGGACATTTTTGTTAATTTAGCCCTATGAAAAAAAGCTGGTTTATTATACTGTTTTTAACGGTTGGTTTGTTTTTTTCCTCCTGTTCCGACAAAGTTTTATTCACGAAACAGATGCAACAGGAACTCTATATGAATGAAATTAATTTGAAGAGTGTTCAGTTTTATAATTCAAAAAAAATAGTCCTTAAACGCAATCTGAGTCTGGAACAAACAAAAGTTAGTAAGGGTAGAATACGATTAAAAAACGGTCAGTATATCGAAGAAATTATTATAAAAAAACACACCCCGGGAGTAGCGGTTGATAATGGAAAAAAATATTTGGACATAGCCTTTGAAAAAGGAAACAGGCGTTATATTAAATTTATTTTAAACCCGGACGATAATTTTCAACTCTCGGCAAAAAATTGGGAAAATAACTACGGAAAAATTACTTACGACACCTTGGATTATTATATCTTACCCGGAGGCGCCAAAGCTTTGCTGGAGGTAAGTAAGGAGAATATTAAAGATTTTGAAAAGAGAAAACGTACCTTAAAAGGGATAAAAATCGAGCATTGAAAACCAACCTGAAATTTATAGTTTATCTTTTTTTTTGGCTGACTATTGTTGGTTCACCGGCTTTGGCACAAAGCGTTAAGGATACTATCAACCCCAACGGATACAATGTGTTTCACTATTCTAACGGGATAGTATCGAGCGAAGGAACCATGCGCGATGGCAAACCCGACGGATACTGGAAAAACTATTACGAAACGGGTGTTTTAAAATCGGAAGGCAACCGGAAAAATTTCCAACTCGACAGTTTATGGCGGTTTTATAACGATGAGGGTAAGCTTACGATGGAAATTAGCTACAAAGAAGGCAAAAAAAACGGTTACCGTATCACCCATAATCCCACCGGTATTTCAAAAGAAAATTTTGTAAACGATGTAAAACAGGGCTACTCATACTTGTTGGATACAACCGGTAAAGTAACCATGGAGATTCCTTTTGTTGACGGGCTGGAAAATGGTATTGCCCGGGAATTTGACAGGGAAGGCAACATTATTCAGCTTATCACTTATAAAAAAGGATATGTTGTTAGTCGCGAACGCATCAACCGTTATGATGCCGATCACAAAGCACAAGGTAAGTGGAAATGGTTTTATGATGATGGCGTACTTAAGGAGGAAGGAACGTTTACTCACGGGCTTAAAAACGGTTATTTTAAACAATACGACCGAAAGGGGAACCTGCTTTCGGTTGTTAAATATATTAACGGCGAAAAAGAGCAAAAAGTGGAAGAGCTCTCAAAACTTGATGTTAAAACCGATTATTGGCCCAACGGAAAACCAAAAATTATCGCTTCTTATAAAAACGGAGTTCCCGAGGGGGTACGTCGGGAGTACAATCAAGAGGGTAAAGTTGAAAAATCATATATCTTTCATCATGGACGTATTATTGCCGAAGGTGTTTTTACCGAATCGGGAGAGCATCAGGGATTATGGAAAGAGTATTACGACAATCACAGCCTAAAATCGGAAGGCAATTACGAAAACGATAAAAAAACAGGTAGTTGGAAATATTACTATCCCAACGGCCGGCTGCAGGAAACAGGAGTTTACCAAAAAGGAGCTCCCGAAGGCAAATGGTTGTGGTATTATCAATCGGGTAAACTGCTGCGTGAGATGTCCTATTATCAAGGAAAACGTGATGGTTTGATCATCGAGTACGACGAAAAGGGAAAGGTGGTGTTGCAGGGTGAATATCTTGAAGATAAAAGAGAAGGAAAATGGATATATCAAACCGGAGATGCTAAAGAAGAAGCCACTTACAGCAACGACTTAAAAAATGGCTGGAACAGGATTTACTCTAACGACGGAACCCTGCTTTACGAAGGAAAATTTATCGATGATAATCCCAATGGTGTTCATAAATGGTATTGGCCCAACGGCAAACTCAAAAAAGAGGGCCGGTATGTAATGGGTATCAAAACCGGCGACTGGAAAACCTATACCGAAACCGGCGAACTGTTTTTAATTATAACCTACCAAAACGGAAAAGAGATAAAGTACGACGGGATAACGGTTGACTAAGTCATACTTCACAACCTTAACATTTCTGTTGGTACGATACTTTAAAGAGTTTAGCACTTATTCAAATATTCAGAGGTAATGTTTTTTTTCAAAGACAAGGAATAAACTTTATCTGATATTTGTCAAATAATTTATTGATTTATTGGCACAACTTTCTATTTTTGTGAGCCCTTTAACAATTAATTAAAAAATTATCAATTATGAAAAAGATTTTATTCTTTTCCGCTTCCTTATTTATTTTGTTTTCAGTGTTTAGTGTTAACACGGCATCGGCATCACTTAAAGGTGATAAAAAAATAAAACTGGCCGATTTTAACAAAAAAGCTGCTGACTTTGTTGGAAAAACCATCAAGCTCAGGGGTATTGTCGATCATGTTTGCGAGCATGATGGTAAAAAAATGTTTTTGGTCGATGAAAATTCGGATGCCCGGGTTAAAATTGTTCCCAACGAAAACATGGCTGCTTTTACACAGGATTTAATTGGTGAAACCGTTGAAGTAACCGGTATTGTAAAAGAATTTCGTTTGGATGAAGATTATTTGATTGAAATGGAAGAAAAAGTAAAGGCCGATTCAAACGAAGAATCTGAAGTACACATGGGTGATGGAGAACACAAGGGCAAAAAAGAAGAACACCATGCCGACGATCAGTTGGAGCAGATAAACAATCTTCGTAAAAAACTTAAAAACTCCGGAAAAGACCATTTATCCTATTACTCTGTTGAAGCATCCTCGTTTAAGGTCTTAAAATAATTTTTTATGACGTTTAAATGGCGAAAGTGGAACAAGGCGATCCACCGCGATTTTGGCTATTTCTTTTTCGGGATGACCCTGATTTATGCTATTTCCGGTATTGCCCTTAATCACCTCGACGACTGGGATCCTAAATTTGTAATTAACACACGTGAGATACAAACCGCTAACCTGAACAAGAATATTGACAAGGAAGCTGTTTTAAATCTTTTGGAACTCTATGGTGAAAAAGAGAATTACAAAAAACATTATTTTCCTTCAAAGGGTAAATATCTGAAAGTGTTTATCAAAGGTGGAACCGTAACCGTTGACTTATCCACGGGCAAAGGTATTATTGAGAAAACACACCGGCGTCCCCTGTTTAGTGAAATGGATTATCTGCACTATAATCCCATAAAATATTGGACCTGGTTTGCCGACCTTTATGCCGGTGCACTCATCGTGCTGGCCATAGGCGGTATTTTTATTCCACGTGGTAAATCAAGTCTGAAAAAGCGTGGCATCTGGCTATTGGCTGCCGGAATTATTATTCCTGTGGTTTATTTGGTTATCTATTTTTATTAAACGGTACAGGAATAATCATTCTATAGCTATGCTTTATACTCTAAAATGAAGCATGCAAAATAATGCTCTCAAAAGGCGATGAACAGGATTGATGATTAATACAATTAGAATGTCGTAGCCGAATCGAAATAATGACTTTAAGTCTTCATTATATCAGATTTCCTCTACAAATATTTCAGCAGCAAT
>CAZKGB010000135.1:4635-7004 GCA_964551935.1 uncultured Lentimicrobiaceae bacterium
ATGACTTTAAGTCTTCATTATATCAGATTTCCTCTACAAATATTTCAGCAGCAATTCCATCGGCAAAAAGCTTTCCGAACTCAGATAAAACAAAACGGTTGCCGTTTTGAATAACTTTTTGCTCTTCCAAAAATGGTTGGATACTTTTGGTAAAATGACCGGTAAAAGGGTTACCAAAAACATTATTGATGTGTTCCAAATCGCAACCCCACGAAGTACGCAGCGAGGTCATTACATATTCATTAAAAAGTTGTTGGGTTGTAAGAATCTCTTTTTCCGCAACGATTCTGTCTACGATATCCGCATCGATGTATTTTTTAATAGCGGCCACATTCCACTGTCGCGAAGTACCGTTAAACGAATGTGCCGAAGGTCCCAAACCCAGGTAATGATCGCCCAGCCAGTAAATACTATTGTGTTTTGAGTAAAAACCCTCTTTGGCAAAGTTGGAAATTTCGTAATGAATAAAACGGTTCTCTTTAATCCGGTGCTGCAATATTTCAAAATGTCGAATACTCAACTCTTCGTCAACTTCGGCCCTTTTATGTTTGTCAATTTGATACTGAAGTGCCGTTTTCGGTTCTACGGTTAAGCTGTAAGAGCTGAGGTGGGGAATATCGTAATCAAAAAAGATATCAAGGTTTTTATTCCATTTTTCGACTGTTAATCCGGGAATACCGTAAATCAAATCAATGGTCATATTTTTAAAACCTGCCTTCAGTGCGTTTTCGATGGCTTTACGAGCCTCTTCACCCGAATGAATCCGGTCGAGATATTGCAGGTCGTCGTTGAAAAAACTTTGTACGCCAATACTGAGCCGGTTAACGGGAGTATGTTAGTTTAAATCCGTGGTTTTATCAAAATTCAGGTCATCAGGATTGGCTTCCAGGGTAATTTCTAAATCAGGGTTCAAGCTGAACAACTTTTTGGCTTTGGCAAGAATGGTATTTATCTCATCAATCGTGAGTAATGACGGGGTTCCGCCACCAAAGTAGATGGTGTTGACAATCTCTTCCTTAAGATAATCGCTTCTCATCTCCATCTCCCGAAGTAAAGCATCCACAAACAGATTGCGGTATTTTACTGATGCAACAGAAAAAAAATTACAGTAGTTACACTTATGTTTACAAAAGGGAATATGGATGTAGATGCCGGCCATTGAGATGAAAAATATTTTAAAAAAATAATACTCCGCAAAAAAACAAAATTTTCAAACCGAAAGTTTGTTGATGGTTTTGGATTGGTAAAGATGAGAAATTATACTTTCTAAATGCTTTTACCGCCGGTTTTTTTATATCCGGCTTGTGAGCGTAATACATAATTTGTTGAATAATAAAACGGCAATATTTTCCGTTTTAACACCGTATAACAGAACTAATTTGTTTTTAGAACTGAATGTCTGTATTTTTGCAGCAGAATATTAAAACAGGGGAAATGGAAAACGAGAAAAGTAATTTTGAAATTCAGGATAAGGAAATGCCAAAAAATTCAAACCTTTGGATGTATATTCTGTTGGTTATTTTAGCATTGGGAATTATAGGCCTCTCCATTAAGTTAATTTCGGTAAAAAACGAAATGAAAGGTCTGTTGGTTGAAAAGGAAGTTCAACGGATTGAATTACAAAAAGAGTTGGATTCGCTTATTCAGCAACATCAACAAATTAAAGCCGAATATGGAGAATTGTCCGATTCTCTTGCTTCAAAAGATAGTGTTATTCAAGCCAACGCGGTCGAAATTAAAAAGCTGCTAAATACCAAATGGGAATACTATAAAATTAAGAAAAAATTAAATCGATTACAGATTATTTCCCAAGGCTACATCCGTCAGATGGATTCTATTTACACGGTAAACCATCAACTTACCGAAGAGAATCAAAAGATAAAAGAGGAGATTAAAATCGAAAAAAGAAAAAACAAGCAGTTACAACAGTCAAAAGAGGAATTAAAAGATAAAGTGGATGCCGCTGCCACGTTGCAGTTGTTTGGTTTAAAAGCTACCCCGGTTCATAAAAAAGGAAGTGGTAAAGAGCGTACCACCGATAAAATTAAGCGTGTCGACAGAGTAAAGGTTTGCTTTACCATTGGAAAAAATACCATTATTGAGCCCGGAAATAAAGCCATTTATATCAGAATTGCCCGTCCCAATAAAGAAATCTTAGTCAAAGGTCGTGGCGACCAATATTCCTTTATGTTTAAAGGAGAAAAACTTCAATATTCCATTAAACAAATTATCAACTATCAAAACCAGGCTATCGACCAGTGTGTTTACTGGAATCGTCGCTCAACCCTGGAGCTAAAACCCGGTGTTTATCATGTTGACGTTTTTGAAGGAGATCATGAAATTGGCGGAACAACCTTTACACTGAAATA
>CAZKGB010000136.1:0-6948 GCA_964551935.1 uncultured Lentimicrobiaceae bacterium
TGAATTGAAGTTGTTTAAAGTTAATTTTAAGCAACTTCATTTGTTGCTTGTCGTTGCCTAATATCTGTCGAGACAGTTCAAATCACTAAAAGCAATTTTTAGTCTTTCAATGGTTGAAACCTCAGCTTCGCGGAGCCATTTGCGAGGATCGTAATATTTTTTATTGGGACTGTCTTCCCCTTCAGGGTTGCCAATCTGGCCTTGTAAATAGTCGTGGTACTTAGCTTCGTATTTTCTCACTCCATTCCAAAAGGCCCATTGCGTATCGGTATCGATGTTCATTTTAACGACACCATACGAAACCGCTTCTTTAATTTTTTCAGGTTCAGAACCCGAACCGCCGTGAAATACAAAGCTTACAGGTTTGCTGTCTGTATTGAATTTCTTTTGAATATACTCCTGAGAATTGTGAAGAATAACGGGTTCAAGTTTAACGTTTCCGGGTTTGTACACGCCATGCACGTTACCAAACGCGGCAGCAATGGTAAAACGGGGGCTGACCTCCTTTAAAGTTTCATAAGCTAACGAAACCTCTTCGGGCTGGGTATACAGTTTCGATGAGTCAATGCTGCTGTTATCAACACCATCCTCTTCGCCGCCGGTAATGCCCAGTTCAATTTCAAGGGTCATGCCCATCTTGTTCATTCTTTCAAAATAGCGTTTGGAAATTTCCAGGTTTTCTTCCAATGGTTCTTCCGAGAGATCGAGCATGTGGGAGCTGAAAAGCGGTTTGCCGTTTTCTTTAAAAAACTTCTCACCGGCATCTAAAAGGCCGTCAATCCAGGGCAATAATTTTTTTGCTGCGTGGTCGGTGTGGATAATAACCGGTACACCGTACAACTCTGCCAGTTCATGAATATGTTTTGCTCCGGCAACAGCCCCTGCAATGGCCGCTTTTTGTCCGTCGTTCGAAATAGCTTTGCCGGCATAAAACGAGCCACCACCGTTACTGAACTGAATGATAACAGGAGAGTTGACCGATTGGGCAGCTTCCATCACTGCATTAATTGAATTGCTGCCAACTACGTTAACGGCAGGAATGGCAAAACCTTGCTGTTTTGCCATGTTAAATATGGTTTGAACATCATCGCCCCAGACAAACCCGGGTTTAATTTTTTCTGAAATCTTAGTTGTCATATCACTTATTTTTTTGTTGATGCAAAGGTACAACAAAAACAAAATCCATTTTCGCTTGATAAAGCTGCTGCTCGATTTTATGAATATTTAATAGGTGCAGTGTGACAAAATACAAGCTGCAAACGTTTTCGGAAAAACAATGGGAAAGAAAGTTGAGTTACATGCAGAAACTTACTTTACTGCTGTAACTGAGTATTCCAGGTAGAATTAAATCTGTTTTAGGAATTGTTTGAGTTCTGCTCCTTAAACAGTTCAAGCTGATGATGCATAATGGTGAGAAGCTCTCCTTTATTGATGGGCTTGGTAAGGTAATCATCAAACCCTTCATTAAGAAAGCGTTCCCGGTCGGAGGCCATGGCATAGGCTGTTTGGGCAACAAACGGCACTTTTCTAAATTCCGGATAATCTCTTTTTATCCGGTGCATTAAAGCAATACCATCCCATGGGGGCGGCAGGTTAATATCAAAAAGCATAATGTCAAACACTTTCCCTTCGTTGTGATACTTTTCTATAATTTGAAGAGTCTCTTCGCCATCAACAGCGGTAGTAACTTTACCGGCATCCTTTAACATGGTTTCGATAACCATCCGGTTCATCCTGTCGTCCTCCACCAGAAAAATATCAACATCTTTTACGAGCGTTGAAAGAGCCTCTTTTTGTGTCGACTTGATAGTGTCTTGTTCCTGTTTTTTCGATGTAGATTCAGCAGCGGGCAGGGTAACGGCAACGGTGGCTCCTTCGCCCGGAATCAAGCTTATTTGTATGGTTCCGCCCATGGCAGCTACCAATTCACGCGAGGCAAACAGCTCGGTGTATAGATGCAAACTACCGGCCTCTTTTCCGGAGCCGTTATTCTGAATCTCTTTTACCGGTTTTTCAAGGCCTGTTCGCGACATCCGGTTGGAGGCGTTTGAAACCACAATGGAAACTTCGGAAAGCGACTGGTTGGTGCCGGCACTAATGGTTACATGATCTTTTGTCGATTGCTTGTACACGTTTACAACAACATCGCTCAATATTCTTATCAGCTTATCGGCGTCAGCTTTTACGTTAGGAATGGTGTTGGGAATTTTAACCACCAACTTGCCCTTGTCGTTCTCTGTCAGGTATTGAAGCGACTCGTTAACCTTGTCAACAATCTGTAAAACGGGGTGCGATTGAATATCAAGATTTAACAGGTTAATCTGAGCCCCCGACATATCTACCATATTTTCCAGGATGATGTCAAGCTGTAAATTTTTGGCAAACAGGTCGATGGAGTTGGCTTTCAAATCTTTGTCTTCCAGCTTCTCAACTTCCGCTCTTAACTCTTCCGAAAAACCCAATATCGAACTTAAGGCAGTTCGCAATTCCGGCCCCAAACCGCTTAAAAAAGCATTTCTGTTGTAAATTAACTCCTCCAACTTCTTTAGCTCTTTTTTTAGCTTGAGATGCGCTGTTCTTAATTTAACTATTTTCTTTTCCTCTAAGGAGGTTTTACTTTGAATGGTCTTTTCAAGTTCGTCCTCTAACTCCTGGTTTTTCAACCTGATTATTTCAGCCTCGCGTTGTAGCAACATTTTTTTGTTGTTAACACTTTTAAACCTTCTGTAAAGGTAAGATAGGTAAAAGATGGCCATTACTATTAACAATAACAGTATAATTAGTACCTCATTTTTTGTCAGGCTAAAGTGTCTTTTAATGGCCTGTGCATTTTTTTCTGATATCCACTTAATCAATTCATCACCTGTTCTTTGAGGGTATTTTATTAATTCTCCTGCATAAGCATCAATATACAGGTTGGCTTTGTCAATTTGATCCATGCTTAGGTAGATACCGGCAATTTTGCGAGTGGCCTTTATCTTTTGCCTGTAACTAACAAGGGAATCAGGGAGCTGATAAAGTTTTATATAATAGTCAAGACTACGCTCTTTTGATAAAATCTCAGCAAGTGTGGCCAGCGTGTCGTAAAGTTCAGCCTTACGGTTATTGGGGACTTCATGAAGTTCCGATTCCAAACTGTCGATTAGCAAAGCAGCTTTTGCCGGCGAAAGTTTTTGGGCTGGCGATTCATTACCAAAGACTTCTATAAGGCTAATAAAAAAAATAATAGGTATTAAATGAAATCTTTTCACTCAGGTGGCTTGTTAATTTATTTTCAAATTTACTAAATATTTATTCACAACGATAAATATCCTTTTATTTAAATCAAAGGGATAGATGTTACACGAAACATAAATAAGTTGTAAGGCTGTCCGGTTGTTGGGGTTGAGTGGATAATATTGTTATTAAGATTGCTGTGGACGGAACAAAAATCGGATAGGAAACGAGCAAATATTAACAACTTCTATATATAACTATCCGTTTTAAAATATTGCCCTTTTTGAAATTTTTTATCTTTACACCCTTGTTTTTTTATAACGATAGGATAACATACTGTAATTCAGTATAAATATATATTTATGATAAAAAAAATACTAATTGCGAACAGGGGTGAAATTGCCATCAGGGTAATGCGTTCTTGTCGCGAAATGGGAATCAAATCAGTGGCGGTTTACTCGGAAGCCGACCGGGATTCGTTGCATGTACGCTACGCGGATGAGGCCTATTTAATTGGGCCTGCGCCTTCGGCAGAGAGCTACCTGGTAATTGATAAAATTTTGCAGGTGGCCAAAGAATCGGGTGCCGATGCCATCCATCCGGGTTACGGATTTCTTTCGGAGAATGCCGAACTGTCGGACAGGTGTAAAAAAGAGGGAATCATTTTTATTGGCCCATCCTCATACGCCATCAACACCATGGGCGATAAAATTACTGCCCGTCAAACCATGCAAAAGGCTGATGTGCCTGTAGTACCGGGTACTACCGAGCCGATTATTGATGTGGAAGATGCCGTGAAAGTAATTAAAGAAATCGGCCTTCCGGTGATGATTAAAGCCAGTGCGGGAGGAGGTGGTAAAGGGATGCGACTGGTACGCAAAGAGGAGGATATTATCTCTTCGGTTAATGCGGCCAAATCGGAAGCGAAAGCCTCGTTTGCCAACGATGCCGTTTATATTGAAAAATATATCGATTCGCCACACCACATCGAGTTTCAGGTGTTGTGCGATAACCACGGCAACGGAGTGCATCTGTTCGAGCGGGAATGCTCGGTACAGCGGCGTCATCAAAAGGTGGTTGAAGAAACACCTTCGCCGCTTATGACCCCTGAAGTAAGAATGGAGATGGGTAAACATGCGGTTATGGCTGCCATGGCTGTTAACTACTCGGGTGCCGGGACTATTGAGTTTATCGTGGATGATAACCTGAATTACTATTTTCTGGAAATGAATACCCGCCTGCAGGTGGAGCATCCCATTACCGAAGAGGTGGTTGGTGTTGATTTGGTAGCTGAACAAATTAGAATCGCCAATGGCGAAAAGTTGCGTTTCAAACAGGAAGATCTCTCGCAAAAAGGCCATGCCATCGAGGTGAGGGTTTATGCCGAGGATCCTGAAAACAATTTTATGCCTAATCCCGGTAAGATTAAATATCTGTCAGAGCCGTTAGGCCCCGGCATTCGCCATGATGGGTATATCTACAGTGGTTATGAAATCCCGATGCATTACGATCCCATGATTTCAAAAATGATTGTTTGGGCTGATAACCGGGAAGATGCTATTAAAAGGATGCGAAGAGCTCTGTCGGCTTATAAATTATCCGGCATAAAAACCTCGATTCCTTTTTTGAAAAAGGTGATGGAAGCTCCGGATTTTGTGGACGGAAAATACAGCACCCATTTTATTGAAAAGAACAAGGATATTCTCCATCCTGACACGAATGCCTCTGAAGAGGAAAACGATCTGGCTGCCATTGCAGCATTCCTTGATTTCATGAATCAACAGGAAAAAGCCGGTCGTTCAACCATCGAGAGTGAGCCGCGAAATTATTGGAAAGAATTTGGTCGCCGAAAAGGTGTATTACGCTTATAATAAATTGAATTACAATGTTTGAAATTAGCATAAACGACAACGAATATAAAATTGAAATCGTTAAAAGAGAGGGAAACAAAGTTACCGTTTCCATCGGCGACCGGCTCTACGATTTAGACGTTATTGAACCGGAGCCCGGTGTTTATTCTTTTCTTTACAAGGGAAAATCGCTGGAATACAATTTCTTTTCAAAAGAGACGGATAGTAAACAGTACGAAGTTGTTTCGGGCGATAAACACTGGGATGTTGAAATTATCGACCCGCAACGCCGCTACCGTAAAAACCGTGCCGGCGACGATGATGATGGGGGTAACTTTATCTCCACGCCCATGCCCGGCCAGGTGGTTAAAATTTTGGTTAAACCGGGCGATGAAGTGCCGGCCGGAACGACCGTTATTATTATCTCAGCCATGAAAATGGAGAGCGAATATAAAGTGGTTACCGACCGTGTAGTTAAAGAGGTGCTTGTTAGCGAGGGCGACAACATCGATGGTGACCAGCCTCTGGTAACTTTTGAATAAACCTATTTTGAAAATCTTAAAATCATTATACAATGCCTTTACGTGAAAAAATTGCAAAGCTGGAAGAGAAGCACAAATTAGCAGAATTGGGTGGCGGACAATCCAGAATTGACAAACAACATAAAGCCGGCCGTAAAACTGCCCGTGAACGGGTTTACGACTTGTTAGACCCGGGAACTTTTGTGGAAACCGACAAATTTGTGGTCCACAAAGCCACCGACTTTGGAATGGGCGACAAAAAGTTTTTAGGCGATGGAGTAATTACCGGTTACGGTAAAATCGACGGCCGTCTGGTGTACGTTTTCTCGCAAGACTTTACCGTATTTGGAGGGTCGCTAAGCCGTACCAACGCCAATAAGATTATTAAAATAATGGATCTCGCCTTGAAAATGGGTGCTCCTGTTATCGGCCTTAACGATTCGGGTGGAGCTCGTATTCAGGAAGGGGTGGAAAGCCTTGCCGGTTATGCCGATATTTTTTACCGGAATGTACGCAGTTCGGGTGTTATCCCTCAGATATCCGCTATTTTGGGGCCTTGTGCCGGTGGAGCCGTTTACTCCCCTGCCATCACCGACTTTATCATGATGGTAAAAGAGACATCCTACATGTTTGTTACGGGTCCTGATGTTATTAAAACGGTAACCCATGAGGATGTTACCATGGAAGACCTCGGCGGAGCCATGACCCACAATAAAAAAAGCGGGGTGGCCCATTTTACCGCCGAAAACGACGAACAAGCCATGATGATGCTCCGCGAGTTGATGAGCTTTATCCCTTCCAACAACATGGAGGAGGCACCCGTTAAACCTTGTACCGATGACTTAACCCGCGAGGAGCCTAAACTTGATGAGGTTGTGCCTGTTGATCCCAACAAACCTTACGACATGAAGGAGATTATTAATTCGGTAATCGACAACGCGCACTTTTTGGAGGTTCAACCCTATTTTGCACCTAATATTATTGTAGGGTTTGCCCGAATTGGAGGTAAGTCGGTGGGAATTGTGGCCAACCAGCCTCAAATGCTGGCCGGGGTGCTGGATATTGACAGCTCCACTAAAGCCGCGCGATTTGTAAGATTTTGCGATGCCTTTAATATTCCGTTAATCGTGTTTGAAGATGTACCGGGATTTTTGCCCGGAACCACACAAGAGTACGGTGGTATTATTAAACACGGTGCCAAGCTGTTGTATGCCTTTGCTGAGGCTACCGTTCCCAAAATTACCGTTATTACCCGGAAAGCTTATGGGGGTGCTTACGATGTGATGAACAGCAAGCATATTGGTGCCGATATTAATTACGCTTATCCTACGGCTGAAATTGCCGTGATGGGTCCTGATGGT
>CAZKGB010000137.1:0-6931 GCA_964551935.1 uncultured Lentimicrobiaceae bacterium
TGATAGTGTAATAACAACCAATCTGCAAGTCAACGATACATTTTTTATAACCAACGAGCTGGGAATATGTACAGGAGATTCGGTAGAATTTAATGGTATTTATCAAAAAACCACCGGCGTTTATTTCGATTCGCTAACCACAATACAAGGATGCGATAGTATCTTAATGTTGGATTTGACCGTCTACGACATTCAGGAAACCCAAAACCCCATGGGCATTTGCCAGGGAGATTCGGTGCTTTTGCAGGGGGCATACCAAACACAATCGGGAACCTACTACGATACGCTGCAATCGGTTTGGGGATGCGACAGTATTGCCATTACTAATTTAACAGTTTCCGACATCATCAGCGTTTACGACACAACTTCTATTTGTCAGGGAGATTCGGTATTTGCTCAGGGAGGTTGGCAAAAAACCGACGGTATTTATTATGATACGGCACAATCAACCGGCGGTTGTGATAGTATTCATTATTTAAACCTCGGTGTTAACCCGACTTACAGCGTACAATGGGATACCACTATATGCGAAGGCGACAGCCTATACGCAGGCGGCGATTATCAAAAACAGGCAGGCAGCTACATTGATTACCCGGTAACCATCCACGGATGCGACAGTACTGTTTTAACGCATTTAGCGATAACACTGCTCCCCATTGTAAATTTGGGTAACGACACCTCTATTCTGAACGGTTCCTCTATTACACTCGACGCCACCGGAACACCCAACGCAACCTACTTATGGCAGGATGGCAGTACCGACTCCATTTATTTCGTTTCCGACTCAGGAACCTATTCGGTAACTGTTTCAAATTTGTGTGGTTACAAGGAGGACTCTGTAAAAGTTACAATTTACTTCCCTCCCGAAGATTTGGAGTGCTTTTCGGTAGTTCCCAATGCATTTACACCCAACGGTGATGGCCTGAATGATGTTTTTAAGCCTATATTACAATGCCCGGCTGAAAGTTATTCGTTAAAAATATTTAACCGATGGGGACAGATGATATTTGAAACCAATACCCCGTCGGAGGGTTGGGATGGAACCGTAAAGGGTAAACTGGCCGAGCAAGGAACCTATGTTTGGACAATTTATTACAAATATACGGGCGTATTACATCCGGGAGAACGAACCATAAAAGGGGTGGCTAACCTTATTCGCTAAAACAACCAGCTATTATCTGGTGAACCTGCCTTGCTTTGGTTTGCGGTTGGCAAAGAATTCCTTTTTCCTGCGCTGTTTCTCTTTCTCCCATTCCTTCTTTTCAGAAGTGGTCATGGGGTGGTCGGTTTGTGGATAAGGATTATCTTCCGCCACTTCGATTTCGCGGTTAATCAGCTTTTCAATATCTTTAATATAGATATTCTCTTCAGGTTCGCATATCGAAATGGCAACCCCCTCCTCTCCCGCTCTGCCTGAACGGCCAATACGATGCACATAGGTTTCGGCGATATTGGGAATGTCAAAATTGATAACAAATCTTAATTTATCAATATCAATACCACGAGCGGCAATATCGGTGGCAACCAGGACTCTGATTTTACGCTCCTTGAATAACGCTAACGCTTTCTGTCGTTGATTTTGCGATTTATCACCATGAATAGCTTCCGCCTTAATTTTCTTCTTTTTCAAATTGCGGGCGATGCGATCGGCTCCGTGTTTGGTTCTTGAAAAGATTAAAACATGATCAATATCATTATTTTGTAAAATATGAATCAACAGATTATTCTTATCCGATCTATTGGTATAATATAGAAACTGTTGAATGGTTTCTGCGGTGGAAGAGACCGGGCTTACGTTTACTTTTACAGGATTGTTCAAAATCTTTTTGGAGAGTTCGACAATGCTGTCGGGCATGGTGGCTGAAAAGTAGAGCGACTGACGTTTAACAGGTAACCTGGCAATGATTTTTTTGATGTCATTGATGAACCCCATATCAAGCATACGATCGGCTTCATCAAGCACAAAATACTCAACATCCTTCAAGCTGATGTAGCCCTGATCCATTAAATCGAGCAGACGGCCGGGGGTGGCTGTCAGAATATCAACTCCCCTGTTTAGGAGATTGGTTTGAGGCCCCTGGTTAACTCCTCCGAAAACAACAGTATTTTTCAGTCCTGTATATTTTCCATAGCCTGAAAAGCTTTCATCTATTTGTATGGCTAGCTCACGCGTAGGAGTAACAATCAACGACCTGATTTTACGATGGCCGTTAATTTTTTGTTTGTCGTTATATAAATGTTGAAGAATCGGAACAGCAAAAGCAGCGGTTTTTCCGGTACCGGTTTGGGCACTACCGAGAATATCTCTCCGGTTAAGGATTAGTGGAATCGATTGTTGTTGAATGGGGGTTGGGGTTACATATTGATTTTCTTTTAAAGCCCTCAATATAGGCTCAATTATCTTTAATTCTTTAAATTGCATTAATCGCGATATTTAGTTTATGAAATTGCTTTTCATTGAATCACGAAAAGCAGATGGTGGTGGTATTCTTATTTAGAATGGTGCAAAGATACACTTTTATTCCGGATTACCTATTTCGACTAAATAACCAATCTCAATTTCATCCATTACTCCTGTTTATATTTATCAACTCGTGAGCTTGCGCCAAAATGGAATTCACGATTTAAGTTCTTTTATTACCTTTGTTGATTGTAGTTCAAATTTTAAACTTGCAATCATGATAAAAGAAAACCTGGTCAATTATTTTGAAACTGCCATCAAAGAGAATTTTGAGCTTCCCGCCTTGTCTGATTATAATGGTGGTACGTACACTTTCAAAGAGGTTGCCGAACAAATTCAAAAGTTTCATATTATCTTTGAAAAAACAGGCCTTAAAAAGGGCGATAAAATCGCCCTGATTGGTAAAAATGCTGCCAACTGGGGAATAGCCTATCTGGCTGTTATTACTTACGGAACTGTTGTTGTTCCCATATTGCCCGATTTCCTTCCTAAAGATGTACATTATATTGTGAACCATTCCGAATCAAAAGTTCTGTTTGCAGCCAATAATATTTGGGACAAACTGGAAATCGATGACATGTACGATTTGCAGTATGTTTTCGGACTGGAAGATTTAATGTTACTTCATTCCAGAAACAAAGAAATAGAGAATGTAGTAAATGGAATAGATGAGGATTTTGTTAAAAAGTATTCGGACGGATTTACTGCTGAGCATTTTAATTTACCAACAATTCCAAATGACGAGCTGGCAGAAATAAGTTACACCTCGGGCACCACCGGTTTTTCTAAAGGAGTGATGCTGTTACACAATAGTCTGGCAGCAAACGTAAGGTTTGCCCGTAATAATATGCCTTTACAATCGGGCGACAAGATTGTGTCTTTCCTGCCGCTTGCACATGCCTACGGGCTGGCTTTCGAGTTTCTGTTTCCCTTTTCGCTGGGATGTCATATCACTTTCTTAACCAAAACACCCACTCCGGCCATTATTACCAAAGCCTTTCAGGAAATCAGGCCACGATTGATTTTGTCGGTTCCTTTGGTAATTGAAAAGATTTATAAAAAGAAGATTCTTCCTGTCATTAAAAAAGCGCCATTAAGTTTCCTTTTGAAAATCCCATTAATAAACCTGTTACTGCATAAAAAAGTGTTAGCGGGAGTTAGCGAAGGTTTTGGGGGCAACTTTGTTGAAGTGGTAGTAGGTGGCGCTGCTTTAAGTGATGAAATTGAAGGTTTTTTCAGAACAATCGGTTTCCCCATTACCGTTGGATACGGAATGACCGAATGTGGCCCTCTGGTTGCCTATGCTCCGGCTAATGAAGCCAAAAAAGGTTCGTGTGGCCGTGCCGTTGATACACTGGAAATAAAAGTTGATTCACCTGACCCGCAACATGAGGTGGGTGAAATTCTTATGAGAGGCGAAAATGTGATGGTGGGTTATTATAAAAACAAAGAAGCTACCGATCAGGCCATTGACAAGGATGGTTGGCTACACTCGGGCGATTTGGGCATTATTGATGAAGACGGGTTTATCTTTATCAAAGGAAGAAGCAAAAATATGCTGCTGGGCCCTTCCGGACAAAATATCTACCCTGAGGAGATCGAATCTATGATAAACAACCGGGCTTGTGTTGCCGAATCGCTGGTGGTTCAGCGTAACGGCAAGCTAATTGCTTTAATCGTTCCCGATGAAGAGGTGGTAAAAGCATTGCAACTATCTGACAAAGGACTGGAAGAAAAACTGGAACACTATCGCAAGGAGCTTAATAAACATTTTCCTTCCTACATGAGCGTTTCACGAATGCATCTCCACAAAGAACCCTTTGCCAAAACTCCTAAACAGAGTATTAAAAGGTTTATGTATCAGTAACCTGACAGGTTTTAATCAACCTGTCAGGTTGGAAATTTGACCTGACAGGTTGAACAAAACCTGTCAGGTCGAAAACAACAAAATTACTTAGCATTGACTATCATGAGAACTAAAAGAAAATATGAAACTTTACAATTTGGCAAAACATACCATATCTTTAACAAAGCCAATGGCATGGAGAAATTATTTTTAAACCGTTCTGATTATCTTTATTTTCTTAAAAAACTAGAGCGATTTCTTATTCCCTGGATGGATGTTTTAGCCTATTGCCTAATTCCTAACCACTTTCATCTTTTAATCACAGTTAAAAATATTGAAGATATTCGACTAACCCATTCCCAACATAAAGCATTAAACGTTTCTGATTTATCAAAGGTATTTAGTAACTTCTTTAACAGTTATTCAAAATCATTTAACAAAGCACACAATAGGCACGGTAAACTCTTTTTATTACCATTTAAGAGAATAGTGGTCAACAATGAGAGACTTTTTAACTATCTCATCTGCTACATTCATCGTAACCCCATTCACCATGGACTTGTTAATGATTATAATGAATGGGAGTTCTCATCATACAATGCTATATTATCTGACAAACCAACTCATATCAAACGAAAGGACATTATTGCGATGTTTGGTTCAAAAGAAGAGTTCCTCTCTTTTCATCAGGAAAATAAAACCAAAAAAGGGCTTAAAGAATATTTGACGGAATAGTTCTCCTCAACCTGACAGGTTGATCAAAACCTGTCAGGTTGAGAAAATAATTTCAACCGGACAGGTCTCCGGTCCGCATATCTACGTTCCGACCTGTCAGGTTTCAATCAACCTGACAGGTCGGAAAAAAACTCTTTTAAAATTCCACTTTCAATTTTTCTCCAACAATTCCTGATATCTTGTCAATGGGAATTCGTTCCTGTTTCATGGTATCACGCTCGCGAATGGTAACGGTGTTATCCTCTAATGTTTGGTGGTCAACGGTAATACAATAAGGAGTTCCCAAGGCATCCTGACGACGGTAACGTTTACCAATGGCATCTTTCTCTTCATAAAAACACATATAATCGTGCTTTAATCCGTTCATGATTTCACGAGCCTTTTCAGGCAGTCCGTCTTTTTTGGTTAAAGGAAAAACAGCCACCTTGTTTGGCGCCAGAAATGGAGGCAGTTTCATCACCACGCGTTCCGAGCCGTCTTCCAGCTTTTCTTCGGTATAGGCGTGACTCATGAGGGCTAAAAACATACGATCGAGTCCAATGGAAGTCTCAACCACATAAGGAACATAACTCTCGTTGATTTCCGGATCGTGATAGCGTAGCTTTTTGCTTGAAAACTCTTCGTGTGCTTTCAGATCGAAATCGGTACGTGAATGAATACCTTCAAGCTCTTTAAAGCCCATGGGGAATTCAAACTCAATATCGGCAGCGGCATTGGCATAATGGGCCAGCTTGTCGTGGTCGTGGAAACGATACTTTTCAGCCGGGATGCCGGTTGACAGATGCCATTTCATCCGTTGTTCTTTCCAGTATTCGTACCATTCCATCTCTGTTCCGGGGCGGACAAAGAACTGCATCTCCATCTGTTCAAACTCGCGCATGCGGAAAATAAACTGACGGGCAACAATCTCGTTACGAAAGGCTTTACCGGTTTGCGCAATACCAAACGGGATTTTCATCCGGGTGGTTTTTTGCACGTTCAGGTAGTTGACAAAGATACCCTGTGCCGTTTCGGGGCGCAAATATATCTCGGAAGCAGAATCAGCCGTGGAGCCCATCTGAGTGGAAAACATCAGGTTAAACTGACGTACTTCCGTCCAGTTTTTGGTTCCTGAAACGGGGTCGGCAATCTCGAGGTCGATAATCAGCTGGCGGATGCCTTCCATATCATCGTTTTCCATGGCGGGATAGAGACGGTTTTTGATCTCTTCCAGCTTTTTAACATTGGCCAACACACGGGGATTGGTTTCGCGAAACTGATTTTCGTCGAACGAATCACCGAAACGTTTTTTGGCTTTGGTAACCTCTTTTTCGATTTTGGCTTCTATCTTGGCCATAAAATCTTCCACCAGCACATCGGCACGATAACGCTTTTTCGAGTCTTTGTTGTCAATCAGCGGGTCGCTGAAGGCATCTACGTGGCCGGAAGCTTTCCAGGTAGTGGGATGCATAAAAATGGCGGCATCCAGTCCTACAATATTTTCGTGAAACTGAACCATCGATTTCCACCAGTAGTCGCGGATATTCTTTTTTAGTTCAACCCCATTCGGGCCGTAGTCGTAAACAGCACTTAAGCCATCGTAAATTTCACTGCTCTGAAATACAAAACCATACTCCTTGGCATGGGAAATTATCTTTTTTAGTACATCTTCTTGTTTTGCCATGTTTTTAATTTAAATCTCAAATTTCAAGCACCAAATTGCAAATAAATTCCAAATTACAAGCAGCAAATAACAAATAATTTCAAATTTTCAAAAAATCAAAATTCAAAACTCTTACTTTGTTTAGGATTTCAGTAATTCGGATTTGGAATTTATTTGAGATTTGGAATTTGTTATTTGGTGCTTGATAATTACTATTGTTTCTTTTTAGTTTTAACTTCCAAGGGTG
>CAZKGB010000138.1:0-6930 GCA_964551935.1 uncultured Lentimicrobiaceae bacterium
TCGAGGGAGGTGCGAAGGATGCTGATTGCAACTAGCCAGCCATGCTACTAATCCTACTTCGGCACCCTTCATGACCATCGCACCCTTCGACGGGCTCAGGGTACGTACGGCTCAGGGGCCGAGCTCGGCATGACCTTCGTTTATTTAAAGATGAATTTGAATTAAAAACTTTCTCTCTCACGGTTTGCAACCGTGAGCTTCTACCAACAGCAAAAAAAATATCCCGTTAAATTACAACACACCACGATATCTTGTCCTATTACCCGCACTTGGAATAGCCGCAACTATTACAAATTAAGCAACCATCCTGATAAATAACCGACTCTTCGCCACACTCGGGACATTTTGTTCCAACAGCTTTTGTACCATCCGGAATATACCGTTTCAGTGCTCTTACAACGCCGTTCTTCCACGTATTAATGTTATCATCGTTGGAAAACAGATCACCAACCAGTTCAATTACATAAGGCAATGGCATACCATGACGCAATACACCTGAAATCAGTTTGGCATAGTTCCAGAATATTTTATCAAACGAACGCGACAGTCCTTCGATGGTAACTTTATAACCCTGCTTGTCGGCAAACTGAAAATCGTACCTGGTATCTTCCTTTTCCGATTCCTTTTTTACCTTTATAACCCATCCTTTATTAACCCATGGTGGCAGATAGAAATCATCGGCTTTACCAGTAAATATTTCGTAGGGTTTATCGTTAAGCTTACCAATTACGGCAATCCATTTTTCGTAATTATTTTGGAATCGAATCACATCGGCCTCCAAAGTCAACGGACGGCGCGGAGCTTTTGTTTCTCTAAAAACATTGTCATCCTCTTTCTCTTCTTTTGCAGGCTTACTGTCTTTGCTAATCAGCACCCCGTCGCGAGACCCTTCACGATAAATGGTCATCCCTTTGCAGCCGCTTTCCCAGGCTGTTAAATAGATGTCACTCACCAGTTTTTCATCAACATCCTTTGGAACATTAACCGTAACACTAATAGAGTGGTCGACCCATTGTTGAATTTTACCCTGCATATGGACTTTGCTTACCCAATCGATATCGGCTGAGGTGGCCTGATAGTAAGGCGATTTGGCAACAATTTCGTTAAACGCCTTATCGTCCATATGTTTAACCTCTTCAATGTTGTAACCGTTCTGTTGCAGCCAAACTTCAAATTTAGGATGGAAAACGTTGTACTCTTCCCAGGTATCGCCAACCTCGTCAACAAAAGTTACCACCACGTTGGTATCGTTGGGATTAACCTTACGCCGACGTTTATAAGCAACCATAAACACGGGTTCGATGCCTGAAGAAGTTCTGGTACAGATGCTAACACTTCCGGTAGGGGCAATGGTAAGCATCGAGATATTCCGACGGCCGACTCTGGTCATCTTTTCAAAAATCTCGGGAGCATTTTCTTTAATCCTTAAGATAAACGGATTGTTTTTTTCACGTTCGATGTCAAACACTTTAAAAGCACCCCTCTCTTCAGCCAAATCAACCGAAGAGCGGTAGGCTTCGATAGCCAACAGCTTATGAACCTCGGTGGAAAACTCGATGGCTTCTTCCGAACCGTAGCGCAATCCTAAAGCAGCAAGCATATCACCTTCGGCTGTAATACCGATGCCTGTACGACGGCCCTGGAGAGCTTTTTCACGGATTTTTTCCCAAAGCCGTTTTTCAACATATTTTATCTCTTCACCTTCCGGATCGCTATTTATTTTTTCTAAAATTTTATCAATCTTTTCAATTTCCAAATCTACCAGATCATCCATAATCCGCTGGGCAATATGGACATGTTTTTTAAATAGCGTACCGTCAAATTTTGCCTCCGCGGTAAACGGATTCTTTACATAACTGTACAGGTTTATGGCCAATAACCGGCAGCTGTCGTACGGGCAAAGTGGTATTTCGCCACACGGATTGGTTGAAACGGTTTTAAAACCAAAATCGGCATACGTATCGGCAATGGACTCACGAATGACGGTATCCCAAAAAAGCACTCCCGGTTCGGCCGAAGCCCAGGCATTGTGAATCACCTTTTCCCACAAACTGCGTGCATCAATCTCTTTCGTGTACTTGGGATTTGGAGAATCAATCGGGTACTGTTGTTTATAGGTTTTCCCATCTCTGACAGCCTGCATAAACTCATCATCAAGTTTAATGGAGACGTTGGCTCCGGTAACTTTTCCCGATTCCATTTTAGCATCGATAAAATGCTCCGAATCGGGATGTTTAATGCTGATAGAGAGCATGAGAGCACCACGACGGCCATCCTGTGCCACTTCGCGGGTTGAGTTGGAGTAACGCTCCATAAAAGGAACCACGCCCGTAGAGGTAAGGGCCGTGTTTTTAACCGGGCTTCCTTTTGGGCGTATATGAGAGAGGTCGTGCCCCACTCCACCCCGGCGTTTCATTAATTGTACCTGCTCTTCATCGGTTTTCATAATTCCACCATAGGAGTCGGAATTACCATCGTTGCCAATAACAAAACAGTTTGACAGCGAAGAAACCTGATAGTTATTACCAATACCTGCCATAGGGCTTCCCTGTGGAACAATGTATTTAAAATCTTTAATAACCTCGTATATTTCCTGTTCACTTAATGGATTAGGGTAACGGGCTTCGATGCGGGCAAATTCGCCGGCAATGCGATGGTGCATATCATCGGGGTTGAGCTCGTAAATATTTCCATCACTATCTTTCAGGGCATACTTATTCATCCAAACATTGGCTGCAAGGGTGTCACCATTAAAATATTTAATGGCCGATTCCAGGATTTTATCGTTATCGATGGGCTTCTGTTCAGATAATTCAGGCGTATCCGATATAGGGTTTTTCATATCCATTGTGGAAATTGGTTCTTCCGGTTTTGTATCCGCACTTGTAGTTTCCGGAATAATGGTCTGTTTATTAAACACAACTTCTTGCAGAGGAAGCGAAACATGACCTTCGTCGCTTTTTTGGACAGGCTGCACTCGTTCGCTTTTCAATTTTTCGTAAAATCCTTTTTCTTTTTTCAAAGAGGCCTGTTGATCAGCCAATTTTACATCATCCATGCCTTCTAAACCTGAAAATAAATTGTTTTCCATAAGAAATTGTTGTTTGGGTTTTGGAGTACCTTGCTGAAACACTGCCTTTTACAAAATGTCGTTACATCTCCAAAAAGTTCTGCAATATAATACAAGATTACAGTACCCGGGATAAGTTTTTATTAACAAAAGATGTGTGAATAAGTAATATTCATCAGTAACCGAACCGATTAACTACTGAAAAAAAAATATTTTCGGCTTAAAAAAAAATTTGGCACAGTTTTAAGTATGGTTTTGCTGTGATTATTTTCCCAGAAACATTTTAACGGCAATCAGAACCAGAATACCTGCAAACACCTTACGCAGAACAGGTTCAGGTATTTGAAGCGCCACCTTCGATCCCAAATAGCCACCAACAAAGAAGGCTACGGCAATAACCATGGCATACTTAATATTTAGTTCGCCTGCTTTGTAGTAATTAAGTGCTGCCAGCAAACCAATTGGAAGCAGCATAGTAGCCAGGCTGGTACCCTGAGCACTGTACTGATCCATTCCCAGCAAAAAAACCAATGACGGAATAATAATGATGGCACCGCCAATACCAATAAGACCACTGAAAGTTCCAGCCACCAATCCAATGACAATTAAAATCACAACAACCGATACACTCATTTTCATCTCTTTTTACAATTAAAAGTCAAGGCTAAACGACAGATAATAAACAGGTTTATTAACATGATAGTCTTCTAAGCCCCACGATACGTCGCCCCGGACAAAATAACCAAACAGGTGAACTCTGGCACCCACTCCCACCCCACCAACAAGGGGTTCTTTTTGAACGGTAACCGACACGTGATAAGGCCCGCTATCAACGTAGTTGGTATAAATGGAATTAAGCGGCGACCAGGGTTGCGGACCGGTCCATGCGGTACCTACATCACCGAAAGCCACCAGTTGAAAATTCTTAAGAAATCCGCTACTTAGCGGAGTTTTTGAGAAAAATTGAAAAACGGGGAATCTTAATTCACTATTTATCACCATAAAGCTGTTTCCGTTTCTAATATTTTGATAAAATCCACGCATGTTGGTAGCCAAGGTTTGGTAGCCGTAATTCTGAGTACGGTCGATGGGGGTTTCGTAATTAAAACGCGGCGAAATCCAGTTATCAACTCCACCCATGTAATAAATTAGTTTGTTATTTCCAAAAGAGGTACTTCCCGCCACGCGGTTAGCCCAAATAAAATTCCGATAAATCCGTTGATAGTGTCTGAAATCGAACCCCAACACGACAAGGTTTTTAAACTCCTTACTTATCAACTGGTTATACTCGGCAAACAGCTTCCAACGCCATCCCCGATAGAGATTAAGCCCCAGCTCTCGTGTGCCGTCGAACACGAGTTCGGCTTTAAGTCCACCCCAGTTTTCGTAAGTGTTGGGGAAATCAAGGCTAGGCTGGTCGGTAGCAAGCATCACATAGGCATCGTTGCGATAATGTACCGTTCCCCTCAAGCTAAGAGCCTCATTAAAAGGCCATTTTAGTATATAAAACAGTTCGTGGGTATGAACCCGTGCAATATTATAAACCCCCACATTGCTTTCGAGCGTATTCCGGTGAAAAATAATTTCTTTATCTAACCGTTTATGCAAATCGGCAAAGCTTGCCAAATACTCGTTGTTGATAAAACTAAAATTAAAGCGAACACCGCCTACCAGCCTGTAGTTTTCCATCAGGTCGGTAATACCCAGCTGAAAAAACATGTTAAATCCGGGATTAAGATAAATAGGTCCGCCTCCACCGGTAAACGGCTGATAACTATAATTAAGATAATTAAAATCAACTTGCGACACCATCTGATCGAGGTAATACTCGGTATAGTAATTTCGCCGTTTGGGGATTGTAAATCTGTTTTCCTCATCGGCATTCTCGTCCACAATAATAAGCTGACCGTTGTTACCGATTTTTACAACCTTTTCCGACTTAGGTTTACCAATCACCTCATTCCCCTCTTTATCTTCGTACACCGGCATAAAACGTTTATACTTTTGTCTGGCTATTTTTTTTGTTTGAGCAACCTGATCAGGTAAAACAGCGCTTTCACTCTTTTTCTCTTTAGCCTGATTAGATTTCCTTACTTTGAGTTGCTGTTTTTGAAATTCCTTTACCCGTTGCATTTTAGCATTGGTCATGGTAAGGCTGACCGGAAGAGCCGAATTAAACAACGGTGCATCCTCAACAAAAAGGCGGGTTTTCCCATCTTTAAACCAAACCAACGCCTGCTTACCCGATTGAGTGCTCACCTGCAAGTCGTAAATACTCCGGTTATAATTGGTAATGGTTTTGCTATTCACAAAATAGCGATAATGAATGGTAGTATCAACCGAGCTTACGGCACTATCCAACTGAGCCAGACATTGATTAACAATACCGTTTTCATCGCTAAGATACGAAATGGTGTTGAACCCCAATTCAACCGGTTTAAACTCGTTGGCAAGCGGGGTTCTGGTTATCCGCTTTAAAACCGGATTATGAAGGTTATAGTCGTAAACAAACAGGTCGAAATTAGAGGGTTGCTCAATCATATTCTCAGGTGGCTTAACACCCAGAGTATCATTTAACCTGTTTGAACTGAAAACTATTTTTGACGAATGATTTAAAAAATGAGGGTTGAGATCGGTATAACTGTCGTTGGTAATCCGCTCGAACGATGAAGCGGCAACGTTAAAAACAAAAATATCGGGATTTCCACCCTGAACCGCCGACATCACAATAAAGCGGCCATCGTCCGAATACGACAAACCGGTTACCTTTTGAACGCCGTACAAAGTCTGCTTCATCATCTTTTTTTCTTCCAGATTGTAAAGGTAGAGCCGGGGCATCCCTTTACGCTCGATAATAAAAGCCAGCAACAAGCCACTGGGATGCCATGTCAAGAGCGGATAGCTGTAATCGGTTTTGGTATCAATCATTACCCCGGCTTTAAAAACCGTATGCTTTTTTTGCTTGTTCAAATCATAAATATCAACCTTGTATTTTCCTCGTTCATTGGTAGCGTACGCCAGCTTATCGCCTTGTGGATTTAT
Organism: uncultured Lentimicrobiaceae bacterium; assembly: GCA_964551935.1. GTDB lineage: Bacteria > Bacteroidota > Bacteroidia > Bacteroidales > F082 > B16-G9. Next base: position 6,113 of record CAZKGB010000138.1, read on the forward strand.
ACGGGGCTGGCTATAAACAACATCGTTTTTATACCTGATTGGCAGTAAACCATCGGGGGTTGAAGTTTCATTAACAAAAGGCTGATACAGCTGTTCATAATAACTATACCACTCTTTTATAAGCACCTCGTACGACAATCCCAGCACATAAAGAAATCCTTTTTTAAGATTGTTGCTGGCACTTGTCATAAGAATAATGTTGGTGATGGCTGACGGGCTATACTGCTCCGCGATAAAATTCCAAAACGAATGGCCCGCAACCACCGCATCATCACCTGTAAGGTTATTCAGTTTTTTATACCTGCCTGACAGGATACCATCACGCACAAGGTTATCAATTTCCACATCCCAGTTTCGGCTCATGTACGAAATATATCCCTCTTTATACCAGTTGGGCAAAGTAAAAAGTGCCGAGGTCTTTACCTGTTTTCCCAGCGAACCTCCAAACATCATTTCGTTAAAAAGAACCTCTGTAATGGCAGCCCGTATTTGCTGCTCAAAATGTTTGTAATTACCATCGAAGTAAACCATTACCCGTGAACCGACAATCCGTGTAATACCTCCCGTATTGTAACTGCTGTTTTGCGAAAGCCCTATGTTACTCTGTTTTAAATCGGTTAAATTATTAAAAACAAGAAACTGGATTTTTTTCTCCAAAGGAACGCCCATTTTTTGTTCGATAATCGGAATCTCCTCGGTGGCATATTTTGAAAGATAAAGGGCAAGGTCTTTACCATTCAGGTAAAAATAGGTGTCGAAATCATCAAATTTGTAATACGTCCACAGAAACTCATTATACTGCACACGGTTTTTCCCGA
>CAZKGB010000139.1:0-6924 GCA_964551935.1 uncultured Lentimicrobiaceae bacterium
GGAACACCTTGCCGATATTTCTACTATTTTATTCTTCCTGTTGGGAGCCATGACCATTGTTGAAACGGTCGACCAGCACGAAGGATTTAAAATTATTACCGATAAAATTAAAACCACCAACAAGGTAAAATTGTTGTGGGTGTTGAGTTTCCTCACCTTTTTCATGTCGGCAGTCCTCGATAACCTTACCACCACAATTGTAATTATCGCTTTATTGCGTAAACTTATTGATGACCCGAAAACGCGTTGGTTTTATGCCTCCATGGTTGTGGTCGCAGCCAATGCCGGAGGAGCCTTTTCTCCTATTGGTGATGTTACCACCATCATGCTTTGGATTGGTGGTCAGGTAACCACGGCTAACATTATTGCCAAGTTATTTTTGCCCAGTATTTTAACCATGGTCATCCCATTGATTTTACTCTCTTTTACCCAAAAGGGAAATGTTTCCCGTCCTGTAGTGGATGAAAATGAAGAATCGATTACTACTTCAAAACAGCAATCCGTTCTTTTAATCATGGGTGTTGCCGCGTTGTTGTTTGTGCCTGTTTTTAAAACATACACCCACTTACCTCCCTATTTGGGCATGTTGTTCGGGTTAAGTATTATATGGATTACTACCGAATTAATGCACAAGGAAATCAAACACAAAGTGCCCGGGTTCAGATTAACCGTCAACGAAGTGTTGCGTAAAGTTGATATTCCAACCATCTTTTTCTTCCTTGGTATTCTTAGTGCGGTTGCCGCTTTAGAATCTGCAGGACATCTGGACTTGTTAGCCCATTCATTAAAAGAGGCCGGGCTGGGCGTTTACGCGGTAAGTACCATTATCGGTTTACTTTCGTCAGTGGTTGACAATGTGCCATTGGTTGCCGCATCCATGGGTATGTACCCTATTGATCCTTTCCATGTTCAGTATATGCAGGATGGTATTTTTTGGGAATTGATTGCTTATACTGCCGGTACAGGTGGAAGTATTCTTATTATCGGCTCCGCTGCCGGTGTTGCTGCCATGGGACTTGAAAAAATCGATTTTATCTGGTATATGAAAAAAATATCCCTGTTAGCCATGTTAGGTTACTTTGCAGGAATCGGCACCTATTACGTACAGGAATCGTTTATGCAGGAAAAACTGGAAATAAAACCGGTGGCTCAAAAAGAACTTCCGTCCAACGTGAATTCTTACCTGAAAGAGAAATATGCCAACTATCAGGTAGAAGCGGTAAATTATTACGTTAAGCATGATAAGCCAATTGGTTGGGCAATCGATTTAAAAGATGGTAACAACGCCATCGAAGCACAGTTTTTGGCTAATGGCCGTTTCTTCGACGAAAAATCGATGGAAGAGATTAATGCGGAAAACCACGCTGAATAAAGCTTGTAAACACTCCATAAAAAGCCTTACTTTAAAATAAAGTAAGGCTTTTTTTATTCCATTCTAAAAGCTTACTTTTGTGTGCTCCATAAACACGTAAACCATGATTAAACATGCATCAGCCAAAAATCCCAAAAAGATAAGAGTAGCCATTACCCATGGCGACTTTAACGGGATCAGCTACGAGATAATTATAAAGGCCCTGCAAGACACCAGGTTATTGGAAATGTTTACTCCAATAATTTTTGGTTTGTCAAAAGTATTGGCTTACCATCGTAAGAATTTTAATTTTCACGATTTTAATTATAACATTATCAACCATGCCGGGCAACTTCATTCCAACAAGGTAAACATCCTGAATCTTACCAACGACCAGGTGGATATTGAGTTTGGGAAATCAAAACCGGAAGCCGGGAAATATGCCATCGAGGCACTTGAAAAGGCTATCGACAGCATTAACGAAGCAAAAGCTGATGTACTGGTTACCGCACCGCTGAATAAAGGCAACATCGTTTCCGAAAGTTTCCCTTTTGCAGGCCATACGGGCTATCTTGCCGACAAGTTTAAAAGCAATCAGGTAGTTATGCTAATGGTTCATAACAACCTGAGAGTTGGAACAGTTACAGGCCACATTCCAATAAAAGATGTGCCGGAAGCAATATCTGAGGAAAAAATAGTATCAAACTTAGCAGTACTTGAACGTTCGCTAAAACGCGATTTTGCCATTCCCAAACCCAAAATTGCCGTACTGGGGTTAAATCCACACGCGGGTGATGAGGGTGTTATTGGTGAGGAAGACAAGCATATCATTTATCCGGCTATTTTAAAGACCAAAAAGCAGGGTTTACTGGTTTATGGCCCGTTTCCCGCCGATGGGTTTTTCGGGTCGGGCGAATACACCAAATACGATGCTGTATTGGCCATGTATCACGATCAGGGATTAATACCTTTTAAAACATTAGCTGCAAAACAGGGCGTTAATTTTACAGCAGGATTACCTATTGTTCGCACTTCACCTGCTCATGGAACTGCCTATAATATAGCAGGGAAAAATATGGCTACACCCGCATCAATGCGCGAAGCCATCTATTTGGCCATCGATATTTACAACAACCGCAGAACCTTTGACGAAATTAACGCGAACCCTTTATCGGTTGATGCTTCGTAGCAGGTTAAACTTTATTTCAACATGTTACACAAGGGATATTCAGGCAACGAGATTGCCGAAATTATTGATGCCGGACTGATTTGTGAAAATCCTGACACGATAATAATTAAAGATATATTAATTGACAGCCGCCGGCTGATTTCGCCGGAAAACCTTCTTTTCTTTGCCTTGATTAGTAAACGCAACAATGGCCATTACTACATCGAAGAGCTGCTTAAAAAAGGGGTTCGTTTTTTCGTGGTGTCTGAAACACCGACGGATCTTGAATATCCCGATAACACCGCTTTTTTTGTGGTTGATAACACCCTGGAAGCACTTCAAAAATTAACCGCTTTTCATAGAGCACAATTTGATTTACCTGTAATTGGAATAACGGGTAGTAACGGGAAAACCGTTATAAAAGAGTGGTTGTACCAGCTACTGAGTAACGACAAACAAGTTATCAGAAGTCCAAAAAGCTACAACTCTCAAATAGGAGTTCCCTTGTCGGTATGGCAAATAGCCGAAACCCACGATATCGGTATTTTTGAAGCGGGTATTTCGCAACCGGATGAAATGCAACGGCTACAGCCCATCATTAACCCTGACATAGGAATTTTTACCAACATTGGTGACGCCCACAACGAAAATTTTCTGAACATCTATCAAAAAATTGGTGAAAAACTTAAACTTTTTACCAAAACCAAAACACTTATCTACAGCTCAAATCATAAAGAGCTAAAAGAGATTTTAATAAAATCGGAAATATTAAAAAATCTGGATTCATTTTCGTGGGGATACGATGAAGAGGATAATCTGATTATCAAAAAGATTTCTAAAGAAAACAAGCAAACAGATATAACCGCCACTTTTAACGGGGAATTACTTGGTATTGAAATTCCCTTTACAGATGACGCTTCGGTAGAAAATGCCATGCACTGCTGGGCAACCATGTTGTACCTCGGTTATAAACAAACTGATATCGCGAATAGAATAAAACGCCTTCAGCCCGTGGCCATGCGGCTGGAGCTAAAAGAGGGAATTAATAACTGCACCATTATCAATGACTCTTACAACTCTGATATTAACTCGCTAAGCATCGCCATCGATTTTATCAACCAGCAAAATCAGCATAACGAAAAAGTGGTGGTTTTGTCGGATATTTTGCAGAGCGGCCGATCGGACATTGACCTCTACACCGAGGTTAACGACATGCTGGTCAAGAACAACGTTTCGCGCCTGATTGGAATCGGCCCTGCCATCTCGCGACAAGGAGCACGGTTTGAGCTGAATGCACAATTTTTTGAATCAACCTCTGAATTTATTTCCAATTACTCCTTTACAAACTTTGCTAATCAAACCATCCTGTTAAAGGGAGCAAGGATTTTTGAGTTTGAACAGATTAACAAGCTGCTGCAACAAAAAGTACATGAAACGGTGTTCGAAATTAATTTGAACGCACTCATTAACAACCTCAACTATTACCGCTCTCTTCTAAAACCGGAAACCCTGGTAATGGCCATGGTAAAAGCCTTTTCGTATGGAAGCGGAAGTTTTGAAATTGCCAACGTGTTACAATATCACCAGGTAAACTACCTCGCCGTTGCTTATGCCGATGAAGGCGTTGAACTGCGTAAATCGGGTATTAATTTACCCATCATGGTGATGAACCCTGAAGCATACGCTTTCGATACCATGATTAAACACCAGTTAGAACCGGAGATTTTTAATTTCAGAGCCCTTGAACTGCTGGAGAAAACCATTAACAACAGTTCTATCCCGTTGAATAAACCCGTTAAGATTCACCTTAAATTTGATACGGGCATGCACCGTCTGGGATTTGGACCTGACGAAATAGACCTTCTTGTCGATCGGCTTAAGAACAATGAGCTGATTTATGTTCAGTCGGTATTTTCACATCTGGCAGCCAGCGATAAACCTTCACTGGACGATTTTACCCGTGAACAAATCGATCTGTTCAATACAATGGCTCATAAGGTTAGTGCTGCTACCGGTCATCCGATTCTGAAACATATTGTCAATTCAGCCGGAATCGAAAGGTTTCCGGAAGCTCATTTTGACATGGTACGACTTGGTATAGGGCTTTACGGAACCGAATCGGTGGCTAAAGGTAAGCTGGAAAATGTTGTTTGCCTTCGCTCATCACTATCGCAGATAAAAAAAGTTAAAAAGGGCGAATCGGTCAGCTACAACCGGAGTTGGGTGGCTAAAAAAGATACTGTTGTCGGAATAGTTTCGGTGGGTTATGCCGACGGGCTCATGCGTAATTTGGGCAACGGCAAACTTAGCCTTTGGATAAAAAACCGGCCGGCCAAAATTATTGGCGACATCTGTATGGATATGTGTATGATTGACCTCACGGGCATTGATGCTTCAGAAGGAGATGATGTAGTGGTTTTTGACGGAGAACATGCCATTAGAGAACTTGCCGAAAAGTCAGGCACCATTACCTACGAAATTTTGAGCCGTATTTCGCGTAGAGTAAAAAGGGTTTATTATTACGAATAAAAGCGGCCTGAAACCCCAGACCGCTTTTTACAAAATTGTTTTCTTAATTATTTACAGTCGATAGCCTAAAGAAAGACCAATCATTTTGTTGTGAGAGGAATCGTCGTTTTTACTGTAGTTGGTAAGGCCGAGGTTTAGCCTGATATCCATGTAAATGGAGTGATTCCCCACGGGTTGTTCAAGACCTATTCCCATGATTGCCCCGGCTTCCATGTCGTTGGCGTCAGATGTTAAATCGATGGTAGCATCCGAAGTTTCACTTTCGGCATTCACCAGGTAAGAGACAAAAGGCCCGGCGTTTAAATGCATTCTTGTTCCGCTTTGATCAGAAAGTTTAAAGGAATAGTCAAACAACACGGGCAGGGTGATGTAATCGTACTTATCCGTTACCTCGTCTGTTTTTCTTCCTTTCTGATCGTAGGTTAACTCCGACCGCAAGGCCATGTTGTCGTTAAAAGCATAGCTTCCTGCAAGCCCTGTATGTAAACCGACACGAATATCGCTGTTATCGTAATACTCGGCAATGCCACTCTGAACAGCAAAGTTTGTTCCTGCTGTTACGCCATAATGAAACTTTTGCGCGTTAGCCGAAGTGACTACAAAGGCCATCAACGCGATTAATAATGCACTAAATTTTAGATTTTTCATCGTTTTTTATTTTTTAAAATTAATATGCCTCCACTATGTCAAAAAGTATGCCCTTATGAACGTTTTACGTTTATTAGTCATATTGTGATATTAATTATGAATTTATGTCATGTAACAAAATGATATTATTTTTAGGAGTAGTGTCTGTAAATTGTTGTAGTACATGAATATAATGAGTATTCACAAAGACAATATAGAAATATTAGCTGATATGACACAATCTGAAAATATGACCGAAAATCAAAATGAGTTTAAAAGTAAAAAAGGCCGTCTCTTTCGAAACGGCCTTTTTTGGCGGTTGAAAACGGGTTATTTTACAAACACCTTATTAAAATAGGCTTTTTTTCCGGAGAGTACTTTTACAATGTAAACACCTGTTTCTAGTTTGCTTACGTTAAAAGTGGTGGACAATGAACCTGCCGGCTTTATGCCCAGATTGTTTTTCTGTATTACTTTTCCCAACATATCATAGAGTAACACGCTTACCGGTCGACTGCCACTTTGAGTAAATGATACCGAAAGATTGTCGGAAGCAGGGTTAGGATATACTTTAAGATTGATGGCTGCTTCTTGTTCATCAATACCCACAACGTCATAAGTAATTTCATTCACATCTTTATCACTGAAGTCGCCTCCGGTAAATGCAGTTGAATTGGTACCGTAAACTACCTGATAAAATCCATTTCCGGTTAACCCGTCGTTGCCCGAATCATAGATTTCGAGGCGGTAGCAACTGGAGGAGGGGAAATTCAATATAATGGTTTGGATGCTATTGGGATTGGTATAGGGACCACCTTCCTGAACAACATCGCCGGCATAATTAAACAGTTTCCAGGTGGTTTGATCAGGATTATCATCAAGCCATAAAAACATTACAGCCGGTTCACCCAAAATATCGGCTCTGTAAAATTCGTGGTTGATATTGTTGTTTGCAGGGTAATCGTCGCTTGTACCGTTAACCGAAGCAATTTCAACTACAAGATGATTGGTATCTTCCAAAGGAAATGATAGTTGTGGAAGCTGAATTTCGGCTACATCTAAAAAGTTTAGGTTGCCAGTCCAGTTAATGGTAGTGGTGTCGCCACCGTTAATAAAATAGCGAACATCCATGGAGGTAATGGCATCGGAACCGTTGTTTCTTATTTTAAATTTGGGTGTCATGGTACCACTACAGTTTTTATCGGTAGCATAATAAACATTGGTGAGCTCGGCGTCGTTGGCAAACAAA
>CAZKGB010000140.1:0-6922 GCA_964551935.1 uncultured Lentimicrobiaceae bacterium
ATACCTTCTAAAAAAAGTTAAACATGGCTGCTTGTTTATAATTAACCAAACGAGTACCCAAATATATAATATATATCGATATAATAGATATATATTTCAAAATTTTATAAACATGAAATAAACTTTAAAAGGGACAGTGGTTTTATCGATTGTTTATTTCCAGGAATCCAAGGCAAAGAGAGTTATAAAACTAAATATTTCCAATCGGCCTAACAACATGTTAATGGACAAAACAAACTTACCGGCATCGGGAATGGTGCTGAAATTCCCCATGGAGCTAACATCTCCAAAACCGGGGCCAACATTTCCGATGGTAGCAATGGAGGCTGAAAAGGCTGTCATTAGATCAAGGTTCATGGCGGCAAGAATAACGGTAACTACCAGCACAATAAAAAGGTAAAATACAATAAAAGTTTTAACCCGCATCTCCATTTCCGGACTTACTATTTTTCCATCGACTTTAAAATTTACAATGGCTCTGGGGTGTTTTAACAGTTTAATTTGCTTATTTATAGATTTAAAGAAAATGTAAATCCGGTCGAATTTCATTCCTCCTGAGGTAGATCCTACCATGGCACACTGAATGGTAAAATAGATAATAACGATTTGTGCCAATGGTGGCCAGTTTTTTGAATCGGCATTGGCAAAACCGGTAGTTGTACCTACCGAGATTACTTGAAAAGCTCCGTATCTAAAAGCATCCGGTAAATTATTGTAAACACCGTTAAAATAGAGCTTTAACGAGGTAATGACAACACCGATAAACAATACGGCAATAAATGCCAAAACTATTTTTGATTTAAAAATATTGGGTGATTTACCAATAATAGTGTTAAATATCAAGCCAAAATGTAACCCCGAAAGCACCATGAATATCATAATTATGATATCAACAGATGGGCTGTTAAAGCCGGCAATACTGGCATTTTTTGTAGAAAACCCGCCCGTGGCAATGGTAGCAAACGATTGGTTAATGGAATCGAAAAAGCTCATTCCGGTAAAGCGTAAAGCTACTGTTTCCAAAAAGGTAAGTCCCACGTAAACAACAGCCAAAATAGTTAACACTTTTTTGGAGCGATATTGAAAGTTCATCTTGGCCAGATCGGAAATTTCAGTATTTAACAAAACGATACGTTCGGCGGATGATTCCGGCAGGATTAAAATGGTAAACAAAACAACACCAATACCCCCGATCCAATGAGTTGACGACCTCCAAAACAGCAATCCTTTGGGTAACGACTCGATATCGTGAAGGATAGTCGATCCCGTGGTAGTATAACCCGAAACACTTTCGAACCACGCGTTAACCAACGAAAATTCATGGCCGTACATTATATAAGGCAAAGCGCCGGCAATACATGTAACCAGCCAACCCAATACCACTGTCATCATTCCTTCTCTAAAATTTATTTCGGTGATATGAGGAACAAAAATCATGGGAAAGACTCCAAAAATTAATGTAATGAAAGCACTAAAGAGTAGTGATGCTGCAGAACTTTCGTGTAAATACAGCGAGATAAAAAAAGAAATAAACAGAAAGAGAGAATTAAAAAGTAAAATTCTTCCAACTTGTTTTATGATGGCTTCTTTTCGCATGATTTAGCTTTATTCACCCAAGGCTTTTTTAATTTCTCCACTAAGCTCTTTTAACTCATCGTTGGTATTAACTGAAACCCTAAAAACCTTTTTTTTGGTGTTATACTCTTTAAGGCCTTTTAATATGTTATTGATAGGCAGCGAAAAAAATCTGCTAATAAAGAAATACATGAGCAGTGACATCAGAATGGCTGAGATAATTGCTACAATACCTGGCATTAAAGCAGTGTACGACTCTTCAAAAATCTGTTTTGATTCAGAGTGCATCTGGTTTCGGCTATAGCTCATAGCCTTTTCTATTTGGGAAGTTGTTTTTTGAAATTCAGGAATGAACACTTCGTAATACCACGTAAGGTTACCCTCCTTTCTGGTATCGACAATCGGCATCTCCCAAATATGTTTAAAATTGGTGTATTGTTTCCCAATATTATCAAGAGCTATATTACCGGATACATGGGAACGGGCTTCCCTATAGGTGGCTCTAAAAGTACTGTCAGCCTTCGACAACTGTTTTCTCCCGTCTTCCCACTGCCCCAGCAGCAATAAGAGCACTGATTTATCCTCTGTTTCAACAGCCTTTAACATGGTGTTGAGCCTGTTTAGCGCAATGTAGTTGGCATCGATGGTTGAAATAGTTTTATTTCGTAGTTGAAGCAGTTCGTATATCGACATGGCACCTGCTACAATCAACATTAAATTAATAAGTAAAAAACCTGCAAAGAGTTTATATTTTATTCGCATGGTATATGTTTTATCAAGTTGCAATGTTACATAAAAATAAAAATAGACAGTCTATAAATAACAAAAAAAGGCCGGGCAAAATTACCCGGCCTTTTTTAAAAATATAATTAAAAACTATTTTACAAGAGCTTGAAAATCGGCATCACCAAAGAATTTGATAAATGAGCGATCTTTAGCAGCAGCGGCTTTAAGTGCGCTATTCTCTTTGAATGCATTTCCGAGATTTGCTAAAACATCCGATTTGTTATCCTGACGTGCAGCGTTAACAGCCATTAAATAATAGGTGTCAGCTGTTTTTTCTGCACAACCTAATGTTTTATCAGCAGCAGCGTTGTCGCCATTAAGAAGTTGTGCAAGGGCAAGATTGTAATCGCATTTTGAACCACTTAATTTTGAAACAGCGGTAGCGTAATCGCCTTTGGCAATGTTTACGACACCTAGGTTGTAATTTTCGTCACCACCCAGCTCCTGAGCTTTGGTGAAGCAGCCTTCGGCATGTTTTACATCGCCTTTACGGAATTGTGCAATTCCCATATTGTTACGGAATTCCCATGCATCATGTGCTTTGTCATTATCTTTAACTTTCATAAGCAATGCTAATGCTTCGTCGTTGTTATTAAGTGCCAATTCAACGGCAGCGGCATTAACAACGGCTTTCCAGCATTTTGGATAGGCTTGCATGGCATTGGCATAAATCTGCTTTTTAACATTCAGGTCGTTGGTTAATGTAGCGGCATACAGAATTTCGAAAACATCCAGTTTGGAATAGTCGGAAGTTGCCAACTGTGCGATTTCGGCATCGGTTTTCTTTGGAACAAAAGTATTAACGTTAATGCTGGCTCTTCTTAAAGGAGGTAAGATATCTCTTTCCAATTCGGGATAGATAAGAATCATATTTCTGATTTCTTCCTCTTTTTTGCTTTCGTCGGCTGAATTAACAACATTGATGATAGCATTTTTGTCCTTAAGGCCGGAAGCTTTAACTGCATTCATAAAACCGTTCCAGTCGGGACCGTTACCATTAAGAACAAAAGTATCGTCGGTAAACTCAACTTTGGCTTTTTTAAGTTTTCTTTTCATGTATCTGGCAGCAGCTTCGGCTCTGTGTTGTGATAAACCTTCGTTAAAGGTCTCTTCACCTTCTGGGGATGCCCAACCATCGATGGTAATGTTTTTAATTTCCCAACCTTTTGCTATGTCAGAAGTGTTGTTTTTAAGAGCGTTGTAGTTGTCTTTGTTTTTATTTAACGGGTTGCTCCACCTGATATTTGCTTTGTTTTTTGCAAAAAACAAGGCTGACTCCTGGGTCGAGATGGTAACTTTTTCATATCCGTCAGGAGCGTAGGCTACCATTTCGTTATGCTGTATTAAATTGTCGGTGGTGATAACCCCGTCAGCAATTTTTATTCCTTCAGCTTGTGCCGATTTTTTAGCATTGGCTAAAGCATCATCGCCATTGGCATAAGTTTCGCCATCACAACTGTAAAATACCGGTTTAACATAAAGTTCGGATGCTTCCATTCCCGGTTCATAAGGTATTTTTGCAGTATAAACAAACGATCCGCCGTTTTTGTAACTTACCATTTCACCATCGCATGTGGCTTCTTCACCTTTAAAGTTTTTAGCAGGGAAAGCTTTTTCGCCACCTTCATATTTTAAAACCGGAGCAAAATTCATTACAACCCCTTTGTTAAAATATTTTGGAGGGAAGGTACCTTTAATGGTAACTTCAATCGAATCGCCTTTTTTAGCCAATGGATCCGGTGTGGTTGCTAAATCGATTTTACTGAAATCTTTGGCCATTTTGTTTGGTCCGGCTTTTTTAAAGTTGTAACGAAGACCCAAATTAAAATGTCCGTAAGTATCGTTTTTGAAAATATCATCGCCACTATAAAAGTTATCGGCATAATCCGTAGCCATCCAGTTTCCTGTCCAGTCACCATAAATATCTACTTTTTCAGAAACGGCAAAGTTCATGTCAACGCCCACAGGAATGGTTAAAACAACTTTACGTCCGTTAAGTCCGTTGCCTGATCTTGAACCTGTTTGGCCTTTAAAGCCACTGGTAGCATATCTGGCACCTGTAGTGGTGTAATAGGTTCTGGCTTTATATTGGTTTTGTCCAAATCCGCCATGAATACCAATTTCAAATAAGCGATCCTTGTATCCTCCGAACAAATCGCTAAGATTTATCCCTAGTTGTAAATCTGCTTCGTAGTAATCCATATCAAAATTAAGGTCGTAAGTTGGTGCGGTAGTATTTCTTCTTAGCAAACCGGTAGCTTCGCCTCCCATAAATCCACGTCCTAATGTTCCGTATGCTTTCAGCCAGGGCAAAAACTGGTAACCTAAGTTTGCGGTTCCATTAATATTTGCTTTATCCAACCCAGGGAAAGTGCTAACATCACCACGGAAACAAGCAATACCCAAATCACCTGAAAGGAAAAAATAGGGACTAAAACTACTGGATTTTTTTTCTTTCTTGGTGGTGGTGCCGCCGTCCTGTGCATAGAAAGTCAATGGTATAGCCATGATAAGGCTTAATACCAAAACTCTTGTTAAAATAGAATAAAATCTTTTCATTTTTAATTTTTTTTTGATAGTTTTTAATGTGCAAATATAACCATTTTTTTAATGGTTAATTAGCGTTGAGAATTATTTGATGTTTTATCGTATACATTGAAAACAAATATAATACAAAAGTAGAGTAATATTAGGTAATTAACTGATTTATTTAACGCTTAATTGTTAATAAAGTTTCAGGATAGCTCGCTGGTAATTTTCGAGAAAAAATCCCATAAAACAATTCCAACACTAACCGTTATATTAATGGAGTGCTTGGTGCCGATTTGGGGTATTTCAACCACTGCGTCACTCATTTGTATTACTTTGTCGTCGACACCCTGCACTTCGTTACCAAAAACAAGGGCGTATTTTTTATTACCGGAAGGGGTGAAATTGTTAAGCATAATGCTGTTGTCAGCCTGTTCAATACTGATTATTTCGTAATCCCTATCGGCCAGTTCGGTAATGGCATTTTCTGTTTTTTCAAAGTACTTCCACGAAACCGATTCGGTGGCTCCCAGTGCCGTTTTATGGATTTCCCGATGGGGAGGACGGGCCGTTATGCCACACAAGTAAATGGCTTCAAGTCTGAACGCGTCTGCTGTTCTAAAAGCGGAACCAACGTTGTTAAAGCTTCTGATATTATCAAGAACCACCACGATGGGAGTCTTCTTTGCCTTTTTGAACTCGTCAATCGACAGCCTGTTCAGCTCATCGTTTTGAAGTTTTCTCATCTGTTAATAATTTTTGCAAAGGTAATTCTTTCACTTGATATGTTTTCCGTAAGGTTTTATACTTTTGTCCGGATAATAACAAAGATATTTGTGGCAAAAGAGAAAAAATACGCAGAAACTCCTTTGATGAAGCAATATTATGGCATCAAGGCAAAATATCCTGATGCATTATTGCTTTTCAGAGTGGGCGACTTTTACGAAACATTTGGTGAGGATGCTATTAAAACATCTCAAATATTGGGTATTGTTTTAACCAAACGCAGAAATGGTGCTGCTTCCTTTGTTGAGTTGGCAGGGTTTCCACATCATTCGCTTGACACCTACCTTCCTAAGTTGGTACGAGCGGGGTACAGGGTGGCCATCTGCGATCAGCTGGAAGATCCTAAGTTGGCTAAGAAGATTGTAAAAAGAGGGGTAACCGAGTTGGTAACACCGGGTGTGTCGATGAATGATAATGTGTTGGAGCAAAAGGAGAATAACTTTTTGGCTGCTCTGCATCTCACTTCAAGTATTTCGGGACTGGCACTGCTGGATATCTCAACGGGAGAGTTTTTTGTTGCAGAAGGCAATCGTGAGTATATCGACAAGCTATTACAGGGGTTTATGCCTTCGGAGGTGGTGTTGCAACGTCAAAACAGGGGTAAATTTATTGAGCACTTTGGAGAAAAATTTTACCTCACCGTTTTTGATGACTGGGTTTTTACGGAAGATTTTGCCCATGAAATTTTATTAAAGCATTTTAAAACCAACTCGCTTAAAGGATTTGGTGTGGAGGAGATGCGGCAGGGAGTGGTTGCTGCCGGTGCCGCCATTCATTACCTGTACGAAACCCATCACGATAAAATCGACCACATCTCTAAAATAAGCCGTATCAACAAGGGAAAACATGTTTGGCTTGATAAATTCACGATACGGAATCTTGAACTTATTTACCCGTTAACTCCGGGCGGACATACGCTGCTTGATGTTATCGACAGAACCGATTCGCCCATGGGTGCCCGCATGATGCGCAGATGGATTACTTTGCCGTTAATGGATAAAAAATCTATCGAAGAACGACTGTCGATTGTTAGCTTTCTTTACGAAAACCGGGAAATTCGCGAAAGTCTTCATCAGGAATTTAAAAAAGTCGGTGATCTTGAACGGTTGGTGTCAAAGGTGGCTACTTACCGCATCAGCCCTCGTGAGCTTGGTCAGCTAAGCAGAGCACTGCAAAGTGTGGCCACCATCAAGGAGATATGTTCGGACTCTAAGCTGGAGGCGTTACAAAGTATTGCTGAACAAAT
>CAZKGB010000141.1:0-6916 GCA_964551935.1 uncultured Lentimicrobiaceae bacterium
GCGATGATTATCTGCAGTTTGTCTCCTTTTAAATATTTAGACTTTAAACAACTTCTATGTGAAGTGTCATGCTGAGCGGGCTTGTTTTAATTTATCTTCCTCCCCGCATCCCTCGATACAATTTTTTCTTCCTGACGTCAGAAAAAACCACTCGGGATGACCGTCAATAGTCTTTATCTTTCTCCTTTTTTCTCTTCTGTTTGGTTAATAAATTTCAAACTTAATAATTCCTGTGATTATTTGAAATTGCAAACATAGGATGACCCGGCGCACGGGTTTCAATTAATCGTTTATTTTCAATTATACGGTGGTCATGCCGAGTGATTTACCGTAGTGGTAACGGAGGTAAATTGTATCGAGGCATGGCGGGTGGAGCGTTGTAAATATTGAATACTCGTATCAAAAAACCAACAAAAACACCATGGTTAATCTGTTGTAGCGCTACTTGTCATTTTTCTGTATGGCTCCCGATTTTAAACGGTGCCAGTAATCATTCATATCCCTTTTAATTTCAGGTGCCATAATAAGAAGACCTAAAATATTAGGGATGGCCATGGCCAAAATCATCATGTCGGAAAACTCCATAACGGTTAAGATATCGGTGGAGGCACCTATCACCACAAACAGCAAAAACGATAGCTGAAAAATGAGGTTGGTAACTTTTCGGGAACCAAATAGTTTTTCACCCCATCCGCCAAACAGGTAGTCGAATCCTTTTAAACCGTAGTAGGACCAGGAGATAATGGTTGAAAACGCGAAGAGGGTTACGGCCACTAACAACACGTACGGGAACCAGGAGATTACCGAAGCAAAGGCCGCCGAGGTTAACTGAACGCCTTCCAGCCCTTGGGTGTTTTCGGAAAAGCCTGTAAAAATAAGCACGAGTGCTGTCATGGTGCAAATTACTACCGTATCGATAAAAGGTTCGATGGAGGCCACGATTCCTTCGCTTACCGGCTCGTTGTTTTGCGAAGCCGAGTGGGCAATGGCAGCACTACCCATGCCTGCTTCGTTGGAAAAAGCACCACGCTGGATACCATAAATCATAACACCAATAATACCACCTTTGATGGCATCGGGTTCAAAAGCATTATGAAATATAAGCCACAAAGCATGGCCGGTATTATGAAAGTTGATGCCAATGATAATAAGGGCCGCTCCAATATAAATTCCTGCCATAAGAGGAACGATTTTTTCGGTAACTTTTCCAATACTTTTGATACCGCCAATGATAACGACTCCCACCAAAACGGCCAGGAACAGACCATATACAGCTCCATAATGTTCAATACCGGGGAAAAAATAGACCAGCTGATTAAAAGCCTGGTTGGCTTGCAGCATGTTTCCGCCGCCCACCGATCCACCCATTACCGTAAGGGCAAACAGAAAGGCAAGAAATATTCCCACTTTACCCATGGTGCTGCCCCGTTTTTCCAATCCTCGTTTCAAGTAGTACATGGGTCCTCCCGAAACGGATCCGTCTTTATTATATTTCCGGTATTTAATGCCGAGCGTGCATTCTGCAAACTTAAGCGACATTCCCAGTAAGCCTGCCATTATCATCCAGAAAGTAGCTCCCGGACCCCCTATGCCAATGGCCAGTGCCACACCGGCGATATTGCCCATACCCACTGTTGCCGACAAAGCGGTTGTTACCGACTGGTAGGGAGTAACCTCTCCTTTTAAACCTTTTTTGGTGTATTTACCTTTTAGGATATCAATGGCATGTCTGATACCCCGCAGCCCGATAAACTTTAAATAGATGGTGAAAAAAACGCCACCTCCCAGCAACCACAACACAATTAATCTCAGGGGAGCTTTAACCGGCTGGCCATTATCGTTATAAACGGGTTGATGGTTGTTGTTGTAAACCTGATCGTCGTATATTCCAAGGGCTGTAAAAGGATCGTAAAACAGAACTTTCCCCAGGGTTTTAGAAAACGGAGTAAAGGCTTTGTCAATTTTTTGACTAAAAGTTAAGGAGTCATTGGAAGATGGTGGTGTTTCGGCTTTAAGACAGGTTGTGTTGTAAATAAATAAGAGGGTAACACTTAAAAATAGAATGGTTTTATTCATGTCATTCAGCTATTAAAAATAAAACTTGAAAGATAAAAGCAGTTGAATAACAAAAGGATTCTTTATCTTTTCACTCAGCTTCATTTTATAGGTTAAATATTCCATTCCCAAATCAAAGTCTGGTGATCCTGTATAGGCAATCTTAAGCAATCCCATGCTTAAATAATCGCCTCCCTCCATGGAGGTTTCAGGTGTTGACGAAAGCATGTATCCCAATCCCAAACCCAGGGGTAGTTTGTGTTTTGGGTAGAAATCGGCTTCACCCAGGATACTTGTTCTGCTGGTTATTTTTTCAGAGCTTCTGATAAAGGTTTCACCATAGGCAATTTGCGTTTCTGCCATTATTCCCCATGTTTCACTAAAAGCATAAGCCCCTTCAATATTAAAACCTCCCGTTAAAGCAGGTGTGTTTTTAATAATAGATGCATTTGGATCGCCATCAATGATATCGTTTACAAACTGTTTGAGGTTAATAAAACTGCCGCTCAGGTTTTCTACAAAAATACCGGAACTAAGTATCAGCTTTTTACTTTGTATCATTCGGATACGCCATCCTATACTTCCACCTGATATAGTATTTACACCGTCAAACAACAACGAAAATGCATCGGCTCCAAACCGTCCAATCAACATTGTGCGAATGTTTAAAGACAGCCAGGGGGTGAAGCGTTGCTGATAGGTCATCTCACCTTCGGTAAACATAATGGTTCCATTAATAGCAGGGGTTAAAATACCGTTTATCTCCATAGGAGGAATAGTAATGGTTGACGTGCTGCCGGTACCAACATTAATTCTGAGGCTGGTAGCGATAAACGGGTTGTTAAACCTGGAGTAGTCAAGAAAAACATGGCCGTTTAACCTGTTTTTTTTAAATAGTGTTTCGGAAGATTGCTGCGAATATCCGGTGAAGGATAAGCCGAGAAACAGCCAGATAATTAATATTTTTTTCATAGTCAACTAATTGGTATGGGTAACTACATCTGTTTTTTTACTATTTCGCAAGGGGTAATTCAATGCCGACCAAAACTTTAAATCCATTGGTTTTAACCCGGGGGATATAACTTTTGTCAAGAGGCTCATCGGATAAGTTAATAAGACCCTGTGCATAGCGCAACTCGATAAATAGTACCGGTCGGCCAAGAAATATTCGGTAACCGGCTCCGAAATGTGCCGCTATATTGAAATCGGCAACGGATAACTGATCTGTTAAAACCTGATTATGACTTGTAAGTTTATAGTTTAATAAGATCCCGGCCTCGAGTCCTCCCACGGCATAGAAGTGTTTGCTTGAGCTTTGTACTTTTACCATTAGAGGGATTGACATATAATTCAATCTAAGGTGTATGCTGTCGATGGGCTCAACATATTTTCCTTGTGAATAAAGCACCTTGGTACCCTCTTGTGAAAAGGAAGGTTGTAAGCTTAATTTAATGGTTTTGCTCACTGCCACGTCAACCATTACACCGGCGTTAAGTCCGCTGTTGGGACTGTAATAACCCTTTTGAGGGGCATCACCGCTTAATTTCCCGAAATTCAATCCACCCGTTACACCCAACGATACCTGTGCCATGACCGGAAAGCTGAAAGCGAAAAAAACAAGACTAAAAAGAATTTTCCCGAACATCCTCATCAGAATACAACTATTGATTCGTTACAAAGATAGCCTATTTCCCTAAAAGAATAATAGTTGTCGCAATGGTTGGAAGAAAAAAACTGTGGGCTTAATTCAGGTTCGGGTCGGCCGGGAACTTGGTCCAGTAGGAATATTTTCCTCCCAGATGTTTCATAAAAGACTCCCACATTTGGGTAGGATGGATGCTAAAACAAAAATCTTTAATCGCGGAAGTAACAATCCAGGAGTTGCGTTTCAACTCGGCATTTAGCTGGTTGGCTTCCCAACCGGAATATCCAATAAAAAAACGAAAATTGTCATTCGAGGCAAGCCCCAGATAAATAGCTTCTTTTACCGCCTCTAAATCGCCTCCCCAATAGAGGTCGCCGGTGATTTGTTGAGCCCCGCTGATTTTATCGCCAAGGGTGTGAATGTAGAAAAGTTTGTTTACCTCAACCGGACCTCCAATAAATATAGAGGTGTTAAATTGGGGAAAATCTTTAATAACATCGTTAAATTTTGCGGTAACAGGTTTGTTTAATATTACGCCAAACGAACCTTCCGCGTTGTGTTCGGCAAGTAAAACAACCGATCGTCCAAAATAGTAATCACCCATAAGCGGCTCCGAAAGAAGTAGTTTTCCCTTGGCCGGCTCCAGACTGTTACTTTTAATTTGAAATATTTTGTTCGATTCGCCCATTATAAAACTTCTGTTATTCTTAAGAATTAACCTATTTTTGTGTCCAATTATTTTTAATCAAAAAACAAGCCATAAAGTTGAGTGTTATTCAAAACCACAACAAGTTTTTAAATCTGAGGCAAAAGTATCAAACTTTTGAATATCAAAGTTATTCTTTTAAGGTAAATAATGGCATTTTGGAAGCTGAGTTTAATTTTAAGCTCGGCGATGATATTATTTTTACTCCCACCATTAAAGTCGTAAAGCATAATTTTTATCAATTTGACAGCTTGTCAGAATCTCTTTTGAAGAATCTGGTGTTTCATATCGGGATGGTTGAGCTGATTAGCTATTGGAAGGCTGCCTGTCCGCCTCGTCTCGTTATAAAACCGCATGCACTTTCTGACGAGCAGGTATTGTTTTGGAAAAAACTTTATTTTAACGGGCTTGGCGAGTTTTTTTACCTTAACGGGATTTCTGCTACGCAAGATGAGTTTATGAAAATTGTATCGGAAGGCGATGCCCTGAATGCAGAACCGGCCGTTGTAAATGATAAAGCGGTTATGGTTCCCGTAGGCGGAGGTAAAGATTCGGTGGTTACGCTGGAGCTTTTAAAAGAGCAGGGAAACCGCGTGATACCCATGGCCATGAATCCCAGAGAAGCGGTAGTGAGAACCATTGAAAATGCAGGTTTCGTTATGAATGATGCCATTGTGGTGGAACGAAAACTGGATAAAAAGTTGCTTGAGTTGAATAGCCGGGGTTTTTTAAACGGCCATACCCCTTTTTCGGCTTTGCTGGCTTTTGTAACTTCGCTTACGGCCGTGATGGCAGGAATAAAATATATTGCCCTCTCCAACGAGAGTAGCGCCAACGAGAGTACGGTACCCGGCTCAAATATAAACCATCAATATTCAAAATCGTTTGAGTTTGAAGAGGATTTTAGTAATTACTTATCACGATTTATTACACCTGATGTGCACTATTTTAGTTTTCTGCGGCCGTTAAACGAACTTCAAATAGGCGCCCTGTTTTCGTTATTTTCACGGCATCATTTTTCTTTTAGAAGTTGTAACGTGGGAAGCAAAACCGACAGCTGGTGCGGGCATTGCCCCAAATGCCTTTTTACACGTATCATTCTGGGGCCTTTTCTGGGGAATGACAAGTTGAAGAAGGTTTTTGGAAAAGAGCTTTTGGATACGAAAGGGTTAAAACCTGTTTTTGATGAGCTAACGGGTGCTGCCGATGTAAAACCTTTCGAGTGCGTGGGAACCCCCGACGAGGTAAATGCGGCCTTGAGTTTTATTGCACGAAATAGTGTGGAACCTTTGCCGTTCTTGTTATCGGATTTTCCTTTCGATAAGTTCCCTGAAGATTCGTTGATGACTTTGTTGGCGGAATTTAATCCGGAACATCATCTGCCGGAAAAATACCTGACGGTTTTGAAGAATAGTTTGAAAAAAATTGCAATGAGTTGAAATTTGTAAGTGCATGAACAATTTACACGGGGATTTATCAAATAAGCGACTTCTGTTGCTTGGTGTTGGCCGCGAAGGGCTTTCTACTTATAGATGGTTGCGAAAAGCTTTTCCTGAAAAGAGGTTGGGCATTGCCGATGGTAACCCTGCTGTAAAACAAAAATTATTAAAAGATAAGCATCTTCGGTTCCACTTGGGAGCAGACTACCTGGAGAGCATTAAATCGTACGATTTGATATTTAAGTCGCCGGGAATATCATTGAAAGATTTTCGTTGTACCAACCCGGAGAAGATAACTTCGCAGACCGATCTGTTTTTACGGTATTATGGCCGGCAAACCGTTGGGGTGTCGGGGACCAAGGGAAAAAGTACCACGGCCAGTTTGATAGCCCATATTTTAAAGCTGAACCATAAAAAGACGGTGCTTTTGGGAAATATCGGTATCCCGGCTTTCGATAAGCTTGACGAGATTAAAGATGATACAATCGTTGTGTTTGAAATGTCGGCGCACCAGTTGGAGTATCTGCATCACTCACCTAAAGTGGCCGTGCTGCTTAATATTTTTCCTGAACATCTCGATCATTTTAAAACCTTCGATGCTTATAAAACTGCCAAATTAAACATAGCTAAGTTTCTTGGGGAGGACGATTTGTTGGTTACCTCCGAATACTTGGCGGAGGAGTTTTTATCGTTGAAACCGAAGATTAAATATTATGAAAAAGGGGAGGATATTGCACCTGAAACCATCTTGCTAAAAGGAAGTCATAACATAAACAATGTAAAAGCAGCCATTTTGGCGGTTAAACCTTTTGGCATTGATGAGATGTCAGCTTTGGAAGCTGCTTCTTCATTTAACCCGCTGCCTCATCGTATGGAGTATGTGGGACAGCATGGCGGCATCCATTTTTATAACGATAGTATCTCTACCATTCCTGAATCAGCAGTGGCGGCCATTCTTGCGGTTGGCAGGGTGGATACCTTGATTTTGGGTGGCTTCGACCGGGGACTGGACTTCTCAAAGTTGGTCGATTTTTTGGCCGGGCATCCGGTAAATAACCTGATTTTCACAGG
>CAZKGB010000142.1:0-6899 GCA_964551935.1 uncultured Lentimicrobiaceae bacterium
ATAGCTGATTCTATACCCTCAAACGTCACAACAACATACAAACCAAACAAAACAATAGAAGAAACAAAATCACCGGAAAAAGAACAAAAATCCTCAACACCACAAACACTCAAACGACGAAAAACACCACCATCCAAAGAAGAAGAAAAACTAGAATTAACAGAACGACAAGAACCGGGAACAAACAAAAAACGACAATTAAAACCCTCTTCGAAATTCCTGCCCGTTTGGCAGGCGGGCGTTAATCGGTGTTCGGCGTTTCAATAGCTAAGTTAAAAGGCAAAGCCAATCCCGCCTTCTATAACAATTCCCGAGCCAAACGAAATATCCAGCGACCTTTTCATATCAGGAGAAATTGTTCCCGAAGTAATTTCATAGTTATCGGCTAGCAGTAAAGCATACCCCGTATTAAAAAGGGTGTAGAATCCTTTTTTCGCCATGTACTCAAAACCAAAAGCAAGTTGGATAAAGGGAGATTTCCCCACTTTCATTTTATAGGGAGCATCGTTGTTGAACGAGTCTTTTTGTTCAATCTCGTAAGGCGACCCAAAGCCATACATCAATCCCAATCCCACGAAAGGAGTAAAGTTTTTTACTTTAAAAAGATATCTTCCGCGAGCCGAAGTTTTGACTCCAACAGCGGAAAGACCAATTCCCGCGTCAATGGCTATTTTGGGTACAGGGTAGTAACTTAAGTTTACACCAAAACCTGTCAGTCCGTTCCACCCCATGTTAAACCATACTGCCGTTTTACGCAAATCGCGAATGGGAAGTTGTTCAGCTATCACTGCTTTCTCGCGAGTAAGGTTCTGGTAAGTGGTTTGAGCATTAACCTCAACTCCAGCCACAAGAAGGCCAACAAGCGCTATTAAGGTTATTTTTTTCAAAAGGCTAACTTAAAAACTCTTTAACAAGAGTTGAAATGACTTTGTTGTCGGCTTTGCCGGCCAGTTGTTTGGCAGCCATGCCCATCACGCGTCCCATGTCTTTCATTGAAGAGGCACCCGTTTCAGCAATAATCTTTTCAATAATGGCTTTTACTTCCTCTTCCGACATTTGCTCGGGCAGGTATTTTTCTATAATCGAAACCTGATACTCTTCCTCTTCGGCCAACTCCGCACGATTTTGTTCACGATAAAGCAAAGCCGACTCTTTACGTTGCTTAACCAGTTTTTGCAACAATTTTAATTCAACACTTTCAGGGATTTCGCCATCAGCCACATCTTTACCGGTTTTTTCAAGCAGCAATGCTGCTTTAATGGCTCTGAGCGCTTCCAGTTTGCGTCTGTCTTTAGCCTTCATGGCCTCTTTCAAGTCGTTGTTAATTAATTTTTCCAGTTCCATAATATCCTGTTTTAATTTAATCAGCAAAGTTAATGAAATATTAAATCAAAAAAAGCAGCTGCGCCGTTGGCGCAGCTGCTCGCATGAGAAGAGTAACAATCTCACTAACCTAATTTAATCTACATTATCGTGTAAAAACGAATTTCCTTTGTTGATAACCGGATTGTTGTTATCATCGCTGCCCAGGGTGTAACGCGAAATATTTTCCTCTGATGAAGGGGTACGGTTATCAATCGCCACGTTGCGACGCTGGTAAGCCGGTACACTTTCCATTTCAGCCAGGTTGGTACTGCTCAACGAACTCAATCCTTTTAGTTTTTTCCGGCGCTCATCGGCGTGTTTTACCTCATTTTCGTCCTTTGGCTCGGCAGGAGCAATCGTATTCTCAATTTCAAACTCTATCTCTTCCGCTACCGGTTCCTTTTCAATTTTATCCACAGGTGAAGACTCTTTAACAGGAGTCTCATTTTCCTGTACGGGAGAGGTCTCGAACAGCTTATGAACCTTTTTGGGTGTCTGTGGCGGTGTAGCCTCTTCGGGTGACGCTGTAAACGAAATCTCCTCTTTGGGTTCTTCTTTTGCTATTAGGGTAGGCTCTTCAATCGAAGGTGCTTCCGGTGTTTCATCGTTAACCGCTTTGTGAGGCGTAAACACCGGCTCAGGTACCGACTCAAGGTCGATGATAACCTTGTTAGGGTTTTCTTCTGTATTGTATTTCTTTTTATCAAATCCGGTGGCAATAATGGTTACACTGAGTGCATCGCCAAGCCCCTCATCGGTTCCATTACCCCAGATAAGGTTAGCGCCGTTGCCCGCCTGGCTTTGAACAAAGGTTGTTATCTCTTCAACTTCATCCATCATCAGCTCCTTGTTTCCGGTGATAATATGCAGCAGGATATCGCTGGCACCCGCAATATCGTTATCGTCCAGCAGGGGTGAGTTTAATGCTTCCTGTACCGCACGGGTAGAGCGGTCTTCACCTTCGGCCTGAGCCGAGCTCATAATGGCCTTGCCGCTTTCGTTTTCGGTCATGATGGTTTTTACATCTTCAAAGTCAACGTTTACGTATCCCGGAACGGTGATAAGCTCGGCAATACCTTTGGCAGCCGTTTTCAATATATCATCGGCCTTGCCAAAAGCCTGAGTAAGTGAAAGGTTACCGTAAACTTCACGCAGCTTGTTGTTGCTGATGACGATAAGGGTGTCCACATGATTTTTTAACTCTTCAATACCTTTTTGGGCGAGGGTCAAGCGCTTTTGGCCTTCCCATTCAAAAGGAAGGGTTACAATACCCACTACCAACACGCCCATCTCTTTGGCAACTTGTGCAATGATGGGTGCTGCTCCGGTACCTGTTCCGCCACCCATTCCGGCGGTAATAAACAACATTTCGGTTTCACCGGCGAGAGCCTCTTTTATTTCATTAACCGAATCAACGGCGGCCTGACGGCCAACATCCGGTTTTGAACCGGCTCCCAACTTGCGATTACCCAGCTTTACCTTGATGGGGATGGGGCTGTTGTGCAAAGCTTGTGCATCTGTGTTACAAACTACAAAGTCAACCCCCTTAATACCTTGTTTGAACATGTAATTAACAGCATTGCCGCCGCCACCACCAACACCTACAACCTTAATGATATTGGGAAGCTCTTTCTGCTCAAACTCAATAGGTTCTTCCATTTCAATGTCATTTTCAACAACCTCTTCTTTAAAAGGAGTTTCAGGCTTGCGTTGGCCGTTTTCTTCAAATTGGATTAAATCAGAATTCATATTGTTACTCTTTGATGTAAAATTAATTGGTTTTATTGCTCTATTTTTATCTTATGCGTAAGGTTATTAACATACTTTCGTTAATTGACAGCCTTTCTATTGGTCTGTTGCCGGGTCGTCTTCAAACCAGGCTTTTATTTTGTTTAAAAAGGAAGTACCCGGTTCAATATACTCACGGCTTTTCTCTTTTTTTGAACCAAGTCCGAAAAAACCTTTGCTCTTACCTTTTCCTTTATCCGGGCCTGCCTCCTCATCCAAATTGTTTTGTATTTCCGAACGGCGAATACCTTCAATCACCAAACCAATACCGGTAGCAAACATAGGAGCCGCCATTTTATCGCTGTTTTTTCCCGAGAGGTACTCGTTGGGATAACCGATACGCGTATCCATGCCGGTATTGTATTGTGTAAAAACATCCATGTGTTTAAGTTGCGAACCCCCTCCCGTTAGCACAATCCCTCCGATAAGTTTCTTTTTAAAACCGGAATTTTTAATCTCGAAGTCTATCAGCTCGATGATATCTTTCAATCGTGCTTCGATGATGTTGGCAAGGTTTTTCAGCGTAATTTCCTTGGGCGGGCGGCCGCGAAGTCCCGGAATGGCCACCACCTCGTTATCGCTGTTTTTCTCGGCCAATGCCGAGCCGAATTTAAGTTTTAGCTCTTCGGCATAGCGTTTAATAATCGAACAGCCCTCTTTCACATCTTCGGTAATAATTTCGCCACCAAAAGGAATAACTGCCGTATGGCGGATGATATGGTCTTGGAAAATAGCAATATCGGTGGTACCGCCGCCAATGTCGACCAGTGCCACACCGGCTTCTTTTTCTTCATCGCTTAAAACAGCCATGGCAGAAGCAATGGGCTCTAATATCAACGCTTCCACTTCAAGGCCTGCTTTGCGCACGCAGGTGTAAATATTTTTGGCAGCAGCCGTTTGCCCGATGATGATATGGAAATTAGCTTCCAGCGTGGAACCCAGCATGCCGCGCGGTTCGCGAATGCCCTCTTCGTTGTCGATAATATAATCCTGCGGGATAACATCAATAATCTCTTCGCCGGGCGCCATGTTTAGCTTGTACATATCCATTTTCAGCTTTTCAATCTCCACCTGACTAATCTCCTTGTTCGGGTCGTCCCGGATGATATTACCCCGGTGCTGCTGGCTGCGAATATGCTGCCCCGCAATGCCAACATGTACCGCTTTAATCTCAACTTGCGACTCTTCTTCGGCAATTTCAACCGCTTTCCGAATCGATTTTACCGTATTTTCAATATTGGCTACAACGCCCCGCTTAACACCAATCGACTCGGTTTTGCCATAGCCCAGTATCTCGATTTTGCCAAATTCATCCTTTTGCCCTACAATACAGGCAATTTTTGTAGTACCTATGTCAAGGCCGACAATAATGTCATTTTCTCTATTTTCCATATCGCTATTTTTTAGTACATACTATTTGATTTCTATATTTCAGGTTTACTGTTTTATAGGTATCCCATCCTTCGTAAACCAACGATTTTTTATAAAAGATCACCAAATTCTCCAGCTTGTGCATCAGGTTGGTGGTGTCGCCTAAACGGATGATCTGATTGCCAACTATCGGTATCAGGTCGAACTCATGCCGGCTGTTCAGGTAAACCTCGCTTATCAACGATCGTAAAAATTTATACTGATCTATTCCCTTCGTGATGGCCAACAATTTTTTCAGGTCGCTTTTTTTATAGAGGGTATCGTTGATGTTGTTGTGTCCTTTTACGGGATTGGTTTGGATGTAACCGTTGGCAATGAGCAAACGAGGAGCATAATAATTACTTAACGGTAAAATTTTACCTTTCTCATCCAGATAAAAGCTCTTTCCAAACTGATTAAAAACACGCAACACCGGTTTCGACTCACGTATGTTGATAATCAGATTACCGTCGATATCGGTATAAGCATCAATGTTATCAACCGAGGGTGTTTGTGCCAGGCTGTCTTCAATAAAATCGAGGTTCACGTCTTGCAACCGTATGGTGTCGTTCAAGTGACTCTCAACATAGCTAACGATCTCATCTCTATTTAAAAATCCCTTTTCACTATCGCGTGCCACATGAATCATTACCTTTTGGAGGGGCTCCCGTTCATGCTTCAAATAAACATAAACCATCAACGCCACCAAGGCCATAGTGGATAACAAAAAGAGTGCTATTTGAAAATATCGTTTCATCTAATTAATTAATACTTTTTTTATTTTTCCGGGCATCAACCCAATGTCGCCGGCTCCCAGTGTTAACAATACCTGTGGCTTGTTGGCAGACAGGTATTCAAGCAATTCTTCCTTTGTCATTCGCTTTTTATTGGGATTGGTGATTTTGTCAAAAATAATTTCCGAAGTAACACCGGGAATGGGCTTTTCGCGAGCCGGATAGATGTCAAGCAAAATAATTTCATCGAGATGGCTAAGGACCGCGGCAAACTCTTCAGCAAAATCTTTTGTTCTGCTAAAAAGGTGTGGTTGGAAAACGCCGGTTATTACCTTGTCGGGATAGAGCATTTTGGCTGCCTCGATGGTAACCCTTAACTCGTCCGGGTGATGCGCATAATCGTGAATATAGATTAGTTCGTCGGTTTTGATGTGATAATCGAACCGGTGTTGAACGCCTTGAAATGATTCAAGACCCGATTTTATCTGATTCGCGTCAAGGCCCAATTCAAAACCGATGGCGGCTGCAGCCAGGGCATTTTCAATATAGTGAAGACCGGGAACCGAAAGCACGATGTTATTTACCCTCTCCGAACCATCAATCAGGTCAAATACGAAGTTTCCGTTTTCTACGCTGACATTTTCCGCACGGCAATCAGCATGGCCACGTGCCGAATAGCTAAGTTTTCTGCCGGTGCCGGTTTGCAGGCGTTCCAGTCCTTCATGATAAATAAGCAAGCCGTTGCTACCGAGTCGTTGGGCAAACTCAACAAAGGTATTTTGCAGCTCTTTTTTAGTTCCGTAGATATCAAGATGGTCGGCATCCATGGAAGAGATTACCGAAATGTCGGGGTGTAATTGTAAAAACGAGCGGTCATACTCGTCGGCTTCCACTACAAAAACATCGGTTTTTTCCGAAATAATAAAATTGGAGCCGTAATTTTTTAAAATACCGCCAATCAGGGCTGTCAGATTTTTTCCGGCACTCTTTAGCAGATGTGCCGCCATGGCGCTGATGCTGGTCTTGCCGTGGGTACCGGCAACGGCAACAGTAAAATAATCTTTGGAGATATCACCCAAAACGGCTGCCCGTTTTTTTAGCTCAATGTTGTGGTTGATGAAATATTGGTACTCTTTGTTCTGTTTTGGAACTGCCGGAGTATAGATAACAAGGTCGAGGTCAGCAGGAATGGCCGAAACCTCTTCGTGGTAATGAATGTGCATCCCTTCCTGCACCAGCTGTTGTGTTAAGGGTGTTTCCGTGCGATCGTAGCCGTACACTTCGTAGCCTTGCTTTTTATAAAAGCGAGCCAGAGCGCTCATACCAATGCCGCCAATACCAAGGAAATATACTGTTTTCGACCGTTTCATCTGTTTATATTCTTCTAACTGATTGATTTGTTTATTTCTTGTTTTGTCACCATTTTTACTTCTTTCCTTCGACAACTTATTAACTTCTTTTACAATATTTTCGGTAGCATCATCCGTTTTGAATGGTTTCAGGTTGTTGATGATGCCCATTCTTTTTTTGTCTGATTCAACAAGTTCCTTAACCTCTTCCACAATTTTTGCTTTAGCTTCTGCTTCACGAAGCAAAATGGCT
>CAZKGB010000143.1:0-6881 GCA_964551935.1 uncultured Lentimicrobiaceae bacterium
TACAAACCATGGCTTTTTTACCGGCATACGACATGCCGATGCCTGTTTCCATGGCAGTTTTTTCGTTGGTTGACCATTCTGATTTAATACCAAGCTCTTTGGCCTCTTTTGAGGTTTGGATGTATTCGGTAATTTCGGTGGAAGGGGTTCCCGGATAGGCAAATACACCCGACAATCCACCGTCGATGGCCCCCAGGGCTATTGCCTCATCCCCTAATAAAAGTATTTTATTCATTGTATATCAATTTATTAATTATTTTTTTTCAATGTTCAAATTTAAAAAAAACTTTCTGCAAACGTTTGAATAAAAGAAATCTATAATGAATTTAAATTGAACGTCAACAAATACTATTTTAGCAAAAAATCAGTTATGAATTTTCTGGCTCATGTTCATCTTTCAGGCAAAAATACCGACCTAATGGTTGGTAATTTCATAGCTGATGCGGTAAAAGGTAACGCATCGTTAAAATATTCAGGTGATGTTTTAAGGGGCATCATGCTTCATCGACAGATTGACACTTTTACCGATGCTCATAGGCTGCATAAACAAAGCCGAAGCTTAATTCGTAACGATTTTGGTAAATTTTCGGGTATCGTGGTCGATATTTATTACGATCATTTTCTAGCCAAAAACTGGCGGGCCTATTCGGATGAACCTCTCAGTAGTTTTACTTCCCGTGTTTATAAAGAGCTTTCAAAACGGTTGTTTACAGTTCCCAATCACACCAGGCGGATACTACCCTTTATGATTTCACAAAACTGGCTTTTAAACTATGCCAATTTTAAAGGCCTTGAAAATGTTTTTCATGGTATGGATCGGCGCACAAAGTATATTTCGGGGATGCAAAATGCGGTGGAGGTTCTTAAAAAAAATTACAAGCTCTTAAACGACGATTTTAACGGATTTTATCCTGAACTTATTCAATATGTTGACAAACAAAAAAAGGCTGCTCCGAAACGGAGCAGCCAACCCTAAAAACAGCTTATTATGTTCATCATTAAACGAACAAAAAGGGACTTTTTTTAAAAATTAAATCTTTCCATCAGATCAACAACACGGGTTGAGTAACCCCATTCGTTGTCGTACCACGACAAAACTTTTACGGTTTTACCCTGAACCATCGTGGCTCCGGCATCATAAATTGAAGAGTGAGAGTTGTGAATAACATCAACCGAAACAATAGGGTCTTCGGTATATTCTAAAATACCCTTCATGGGGCCTTCGGCAGCCTCTTTCATGGCAGCGTTGATTTCGTCAACCGAGGCTTCGGTTTTGAGGTTTACAACCAGGTCAACCAACGAGCCGGTGGGAGTAGGTACTCTGACAGCCATTCCGTCCAATTTACCGTTAAGGTCGGGAATTACTACCCCGACTGCTTTGGCAGCACCGGTAGTTGTAGGTATTTGTGAAACGGCAGCCGAGCGTGCACGACGCAGGTCGGAGTGAGGTGCATCTAAAATACGCTGGTCGTTGGTGTACGAGTGAATGGTTGTCATCAAGCCGTTTTCAATACCAAATCTATCGTTTAAAACCTTAGCAATAGGAGCCAGACAGTTGGTGGTACACGATGCATTGGATACACATTCGTCTTCATCACGAAGCTCGTTATCGTTAACGCCTAAAACAATCATGTTGTCGATAGCATCTTTAGCCGGAACGGTAAGAATAACTTTTTTAGCACCGTTTTTAAGGTGATCGCCGTATCCGCCTTTGTTGCTTTCGCGTGAGCGGAAGATACCGGTGGCTTCAACAACCACATCAGGTGTTTGTTGCCATTTAATGGCAAGCGGTGAACGCTCGGCAGTAACAGGAATTTCTACTCCGTTAACAATTAATGAACTTTCGTTATGACTCACTTCACCGTTAAATCTTCCCTGCGTAGAATCGTATTTTAACAAGTGAGCCAGTGTTTTAGTGTCGGTTAAATCGTTAATTCCGACAACCTCCATATGCTCTCTCTCCAGAGCTATTTTAAAAACGTTGCGGCCAATACGACCGAATCCGTTAATACCAATTTTTATTTTTTCCATAATTCAATCTATTTTATAATCAAATAACCTTCCAAAACTTAACTTTCAGCTATCTTTGTTTAATCGATATCGTGGCTGTGTTATATTTTGTTCTTTTAATGCTTTGCAAAAATACACACAACTTATTGGTTAATCCCTAAAATAGCGCAATTATGGACAAAAAATTTGTATCTAAAGCCCTTGAAGCCAACTTGGCTGAAACCCGCTATAAAGACATAAAAATACCTGATAAGCATCAGAGATTCATTAACTTATCTAAGAAATACTATGGTATAAACAAGCGTGCAAACGATTGCATGATTGAGTACCAACACCCCTTTTCAAACCGTAAATTTGTTATTGAACAACTGCGCGAAATATTATTAACAGACTATTGGTTTTACATCAATTTGAAAAATGCTGAAGAGGCGTTCTTTATTCCATTGGAACTTTTAAAAAACCTTTTGATAGAGGGAAACAACCGTGATCAGCACATTATGATTATACGAACCCTTTTGGAATTTGCCGAGAAGCTTAACAAAGAGGGGCGCGATTTTATGGTTACTTTTCAGTTTATTTACGATGTTTTTGATACCGGATTTAAAAGCGATCCGCTTAGTTATATTGTTGCTTCCAAATATTTTAAGAGATATCTTAAGGGTTTTAACGGCAAAGAAACATTTCGAGAACGACGGTTGAAGATTACCAAAATGATTTTTGTTGCCTCGATAGACTATTGGGAAGACACTTCTTCAGTGGAGCAGTGGCTGGACGATAAAAAAGATTTACTGACAGTGGAGATAAAAAAAATAACCTCCTTCGTAGGAAAAGAGTGGTTCGACGAAATCAGAAACTCTGCAGGAATGATGGCATCGTGGGAGGAGCTGATAAAACAAATTCCGGATTACGACATGATTGCCGATCGCTTTAACAGTGCCATCGACCTGTTCCCGAATTTTATTGAAAAGTTTTATTTTATCTTCTACCTGTTGCAGTTGCCGGGAATGAGCAGCCATAATGAGCGTTTGATATGGAAGATGAACGGCATTTTGGTGCAAACTATGGAGGAGTTAAAAGATGAGGACCTGATTGTGTTTATTACGGAAGTATTTACTTACGCCTCCGACTTTAAAAAAAGCCATACCTCTTCGGTTTTAGATACGCTTCTTACGTTGGGAAAAAAAGTGTTTGATATTGATCATTCGAACGACAAACATCTGCTGGGCTATTTTGAAGATAAAATTATCGACTTTGGTTTTGAAACCCCGGGCATGGTTTATGTTGATGAAAACTGGCAGCTTGATGTTAATCCCAACCATATTAAAAATATCAGAGTTTGGCTGGAACTGATTGAGTACTCGCAGCCCTTTATGGAAAAACTTCTTTCCACTCTGATAGTAAACCTTAAGCTGGGTGGTATTTTTATCAGCGACACCGATCTGTTTCAACGCGACATAACAGCCATTTTAAATTCAAACGTAGCACCTTATTATAAAAAGGTAAAACAGCTAACCCGTATTTTTCCGGTTTACTTTAACGAAATTGGCGCTGAGGGTGAAATTCGCCAGGTAACCACTACCATGGATGAAATCTCGCATCGCGAAGACAAGCTGATTCATTTTTTACGAAAGCAGGTACACACCGAAAGTAACAACACGTTAATTGAACTGACATGGAAGATATTTAAGTTTTGGTACGATGGTAAATTAGAAGCATTGAAAAGCAATCTGCCGGAAAATGTTTACCATTCCATCGATTTAAATAGTAAGTGGTTTGCACCCATTCACAATATGGTGGTTCAGCTTTGCGAAAGCTACAATAAAAAGCCGGAAGAGTTATTGGTTACAAAGCTGAAGGAGTTTGATGCCATGCTGGAAAAGCTCCCCGGCGATAACAATCTTGACAAAGAACGCCTGCGCGATATGGTGGCTCTTTATGCACACCTTAAAGAAAAATATTCGTTTGACACGGTGGACATCGTTAAACTGTTAAAGCGATACTCATACCTTGAAGAGAGCAAAATCAACCAGCTTCAAAAAGCACTTGATAAAGACGATTTTGAAACATCGCTGCGCCTTATATACGATTTTATGGCACAGCTAAAAGAGATCATATTTAACCCTGAACCAAGTAAAAGCTGGGAAAATATTTATCACAAACGACACATTGCCATTGGTATTCCCTCTATGTACGGGGTTTATCGTGAGCCGAAATTTGAAGCCATGGGGCTTACTTTCCGCTTGGAGAAAGTGGCCACGCAGCTGATGGAAAAAGTGGTTCAAAACATCAACCTCGACTACATTTCGGCTAAAACATTAAAAAACATCCTCACCATACTCGAATATTTTAGCGAAGGATTAACCCTGGATGGTGTAACCAACCAAAGTTTTAATTCGAACCTCAGAATGCTTAAATACAGTTTGAGTTCCGATAGTTTTTCGTTTCGCCAGTACATTAATATTTTCCAATTTCTAAACGAAGATATTCGACGGACGATAATCAAATTCTTCCTTAAATCGTACGACCTCCCGTTGCGTTTGGTAGTGCCTAAACTATGCAACCCGAAAGGGATAATGAGTAAAAAGGAGGAGATGGAACTGGTTAACAAAATGTCGGAAGAGTTTTACAGAGATATTATTTCTGAAGCCTTTTTAATGCAACCGCTCGATAATTTTGTGTCGCGAATTTTGGAATCGTTGCGAAGCATGAACGATAACATCAGTCTCGATATGATTAAAGAAATTATGTCGTACAACTCCGATTTGGTGATGTGTCCGTTAGACCGAAGAAATGTTAATATTGATAACCAGGCTTTTCTGGGGTCGAAGGCGTATCATTTAAAAAACCTGACCCTGAAAAAATATCCTGTTCCGGAAGGTTTTGTAATCACTACCGAAGTTTTCAGGCGCTACAGAGCCATTATAGCACACGACGACCTGCGTAAAGAGATGCACGACATGATTCGGAAGCACATAAAATACATTGAAAGAAAAACAGGTTATCAGCTCGGTAATCCGCAAAAACCGTTATTGCTTTCGGTTCGTTCGGGTACCGCCATTTCGATGCCGGGAGCCATGGATACCTTTTTAAATGTGGGTATGAACGACGAAATAACCGAAAGTATTGCTAAAGATGATGAGCGGGCCTGGTCGGCCTGGGACTCGTACCGAAGGTTTTTGCAAAGCTGGGGAATGGCCCACGGACTGGAGCGCGATGATTTTGACGACATCATGATTGATTTTAAGGAGCGGTTTAAAACCAAACTTAAAACCGATTTCAGCTCGGCCATGATGCGTGAAATTGCCTATGCCTACAAGCAAAAATTGTACGATAGCCACATTGGTTTTATTGAAGACATTTTTGAACAGCTAATAACAACCATTAATTTGGTTTTTACCTCATGGAATTCGGAACGAGCCAAAGTATATCGCGAACATCTTCAAATTGCTGACGAATGGGGAACGGCCGTTATTGTTCAAAAAATGATTTTCGGTAACCTTCACGAAACGGCTGGTACCGGGGTGGTTTTTACTCAAAATCCACAGCTACAACAGCAAGGTGTAAACCTCTATGGCGATTATACCACGCGTAGTCAGGGGGAGGACATTGTGGCAGGGCTTGTAAAACCGTTGCCCATCAGTGCCAATCAGGTACAAAATGGTGATGTTAACGATTCGTTAGAAAAAAAATATCCGTTAATCTACCAAAAAATAGAGGCCCTTGCCAACGACCTTGTAAACAATCATGGTTATAGCCCGCAGGAAATTGAGTTCACTTTTGAATCGGACAATCCCGATGATTTGTATATTTTACAAATTAGAGATATGGACATGGCTTCGGATAATGCCGTACAGGTATTTGTCAGTAGTCCCGAAAACATGAGCCTGGCGGGGCGAGGTATCGGAATTGGCGGAGGTGCCATGAACGGAAGAGTGGCCTTCGATTTAGACGACATGAAAAAGGTTAGAAAAAAATATCCTAACCAAAAAGTAATATTAATACGTCCCGACACCGTTCCGGACGATATCGGAATGATTTTTGAAACCGACGGATTGCTTACCGCCAGGGGCGGGGCCACTTCGCATGCGGCAGTTACCGCGGTTCGCTTAGGCAAAACAGCCATTGTTAACTGTTCAAAATTAAAGGTTTATGAAGATAAAAAGTACTGTAAATTAAATAGGGTTACTTTTAATGTAGGCGATGAGATTGCTATTGATGGATCGTTGGGAAATATTTTTGAGGGTAACTATTCCATCGAAGGAGAAACCGGTTATAAACGGTTTAGCTTTTAATAAAAAAGCCGAAGCATTTGCTTCGGCTTTTTTGTAATATTTCAAAAAATACTTTACCAATAATATGAAAAACCAACACTGGGGTTTATCCAGGTTTGCTGGTCGGTATCTCTTGTTTTGGCAGCCCAGTTAAATCTGAAATTAACATTAAGCCCCCAGTTTGAAGTCTGTCCAAAAGGAATTATAATGCCCGCTTCAGGGGCTAACCCAAAGTGCCAGGCTTTTTGTTGTGTATAATAAATCCCCAACATGTTTCGGGTTTCGATATAATAGGTTCCTATTCCAAAACCAACATATGGTATCACTTTACTACTGTTGATGGTGTAATGTACCGTAGCCATAATAGGCATGGCGTTCATATAATGGCGACTGTATCCGTAAAGAGAGGTTAACCCGTCTTCACTTTTTTGGGTTGCCCAACCATAATTTTCGTAAAAAACATCCCAAGCCCAGCGGCCCCCTAATGTAACATTTTCGGAAACGTATCCACGACCTTCAAGGGCAAACCCTCTGGCTGAGTACTGACCTACGAAATCGGCAGTCGAGCCCACTCCAACACCCATATCCCATTGAAAATTC
>CAZKGB010000144.1:0-6881 GCA_964551935.1 uncultured Lentimicrobiaceae bacterium
AAGCATAATGGGTGCCCAGTTGATAAACTCATCGGGGGTTCGTGCATTTTCGCCTTCCAACTTTTTATGAATTTCAAAAAGCTCGAACCAGCTAACCATCGAATCCTGTACGGTAACGGGTGAAAGCTCGGTAATAAGCTCGTCGACAGAGCGGACATCAGGTACCCAAAGGGGTTGCGTTGCCTGCTCTTTTAAATATTTTTTTAAAAATATTTCCGGTCGTTTGTTTGGGAACACCACCACCGTTTCCAACAAATCCGTTTTGCTTCTGTTTAACAAAACTTGCGCAACTTTTTCCAGAAATCTCTTGTTATCCATTAATTATTCTCTGCTTTTCGAGTTTATCTTTTGCTCTGCTTCCTGTATCTTATCCGCACTTCCCAAATCAAACCACAGCCCCTCGTTGTGCTCAACACCCACCATTACATTTTGTGACGCCATGTTGAGCCATTCGGGTATAATGGAAAAACTTCCCTTTTGCCGTATCTTTTCAGGGTACGACGGAGAAGCAACATAGATGCCGCTGTACGCTCTTTCAACCACCTCTGCCTCCGGCTTATCAACCCATTTCACCAAGTTGTTTTGTAAATGCTTCCATCCTTTCAAATGACGGTTACCATCGAACAGCAGTTTTCTTGAAGAATCCCTATTCCGGGTAACCAGCGACACCAAAGCCTTTGACTTATTATGCAACTCCATCAAATTTGCCAAATTCATGTCGGTAAAAACGTCCACATTATGCACCAAAACAGGTTCATCGCCATAAAAAAACCAAGCGGCTTTTACCATGGCTCCACCGGTATCCAGCAGCTTGTCACGCTCATCGGAAATGGCCACACTAACTCCAAAATGATCGTTGGCCTTTAAAAAATCCGTTATCAAATCGCCATAATGATGCACATTGATAAGCAACTCATCAAACCCCTGAGATATTAGCTTTTCGATAAGATGCTGCAACATGGGTTTTCCATTTACCTCAACCAATGCCTTGGGTTTGTTGTTGGTTAAGGGGGCTAACCTAGAGCCCAATCCTGCCGCTAAAATAAAGGCCTTCATGACAAAAACCCCTCTTTTTCCAACTCAACATGGGTAAGCCTCACCTCCATGCTGTCGCCGTATTTAACCATCAAATGGCGCTTTAGGTTTTCGGCACTAAAAACCGAACGGTGCTTTCCTCCGGTACATCCAAAGCTCACCATCAGGTTGCTAAACCTGCGTTCCAGATAATTATCAACACTTTGATCAACCACGCTAAAAACATGATGTAAAAAGTCGGTCATCTCCTGTTTGCTTTCCAGGTACTTTATTACGGGATCTTGCAGACCGGTATATTCCTTTAACTCTTGAATTCGTCCGGGATTGGGCAGCGCCCTGCAGTCGAATACATGACCGCCGCCGTTTTCGGTAATATCGACAGGGATTCCTGATTTTTTAAAAGAAAAACTGGAGAGGGTAACCGTGAGTTTATCTTTGGAGAAAGGGGCAAAATGGTAATCTGTTAATTTTGTAATTTGCTCAATAACACTACCCAGCTCCGGATAATCAACAACCGGATATTTTTTCACCACTTGTTTCAGGTTTTCAATGGCAAAAGGAATACTCTGTAAAAAATGAGCTTTTCGCTGATAAAGCCCTCTAAAGCCGTACGCTCCCAGCACCTGCATCAACCTGAAATAGATATACAGCGGATAGGTTTTCAGGAACTTTTCTTTTTGACCCGGCAGCGTTTTTTCCAGCTTTTTCAAATAGGTTTCAAGAAGCTCCTCTCGAAATTCATCCGGCAGGTTTGCCTTTGCCTGATACAGCAGCGAGATAACATCGTACTGCAACGGCCCTTTTCTGCCTCCCTGAAAATCGATATAAGAGAGCCTGTTTTGATTAACCATTATGTTACGCGCCTGAAAATCGCGGTACATAAAGAATTCCGATTCTGCCTGAAGCAGATGCTCTGCCAGCAGGTTAAAATCGTCTTCCAATATGTTTTCGTCAAAAATAATATCGTTGGTTTTTACAAAGTAGTACTTGAAATAGTTCAAATCCCACATTACCGAACGCTTATCAAACCTGCCGGTTGGAAATGCCTTGCTTAAATCAAGTCCTTTTATTCCTTCCGTTTGAAATCTGACAAGATCATCAACTACCTGAAAATAGTGTTGCTTTACCTTTTCTGAAAGTCCCTCATTCGTGCGAATATCAAGAAGTGTTTTATCACCGGCATCTTCCAAAATAAAATATTCAAACGAACTGCTTCGAGCCAGGATACCGGGGACAGGCAGACCAAGACTTATAAAATGCCCGGTAAAAGTGTCGTGGGCAATATTTTCTTTTATCTCAGGGTTGTAGGAGCCTATCAACCGCTCCCCCTTGTCAAAAACAAATCGGAAATATACCTGCGACGAACCCGACAACGGCAACGGAGTTATGGTTACCGGTTTAGGCTTTCCAATCGACTCCAACAATCTGATAAATGTATCAATATGATTTTTCAAGAATCCTTATTTTAATATTACAAACCAACGCCAAAGCCAATTCTGATTACCGGGTTTGTATAAGGTGAATATTGAGTATCAAGCACGTTGTAAAGAATACCCACATGAAGAAAGGTCATTCCCATCTGCCGGTAGATACCGCCGCCCAAAAAGAGTCCGGGCACCCACCTTCGGCTTTTCCCGTCGTTAATACCCCCGGGATAATACTGTGCGCTCAACTCTTCAAACTCGGCATGCAGGAATAGCATCTCCAGAAAATGATAACGGGCAAAAATGGCGGCTCCCATATCGTGGTACGATGTAGTAACATTGTAGTAGGAGTACTTACTGTAAATATAGGTTAACCTCGTGCCCACATCCAAAGCCGGAGTAGCGCGGTATCCGATAATGGGAGAAACCTCAAAATAAGCACTGGTATTGGACCATCCGCCACCAATATTTCCTCCAACGTAAATTTTACTCAACGGTGAGGCTGCTTTTCGGGGTTGACTTTTCCGATTGGCTGGCTTTTTACCACCCGTAGTGTTTTCGTATTGCGCGTGAGCAGTGCCAATGTAAAACACTACCATCATGACTAATAATAACTTAGATTTCATTTTTGCCGGTTTCTGGTTCATTAAATTATCTTGCTAAAAATACAATATTTTTCCGTTTGATTCGTATTGATGCTGATAAGTGCTTTGCCGATTTGTTAAAACCCTATCTTTGCGGCTTTTTAGTAAAGCTTACAGCAATTATCAAGAAACAAAATTATAAGCAATGAAATTTACCTTACCCATAAGGTTCTTAATACTCACTGCATTTTTAATGCTCACAGTTTGGATATCCTCTTGCCGGAAAGACATTTTAAACGATGACCCATCTATAAAGCTGACCTTTTCAGCTGATTCAGTAATTTTTGACACGGTGTTCACTTCACTAGGATCAGCTACCCACCGGCTGATGGTTTATAACCCTTCTGCATCCAAAATAAAGATAGCCTCTATTGCCCTTGCCAGCGGAACCGGTTCTGATTTCCGTATTAACGTGGATGGACAACCCGGCACCTCTGTCAACGATATTGAGCTGGCAGGTGGCGACAGTCTGTTTATCTTTCTCAGGGTTACCATCGACCCCACCAATGTAAACAACCCTTTCGTGGTGGAGGACGACCTCCGGTTTCTTACCAACGGGAACAACCAAAGCGTGAAACTGGTTGCCTGGGGACAAAATGCTCATTACATTCTGGCCGACACCTACAACACCGGATTTCCTCCTTACAAGGTGGTGGTTGACAGCTTACAAACGGTTCACTGGACCGAAGAAAAACCTTATGTTATTTACGGTTACGCGGTAGTCGATTCGTATGGTAAACTAATTATTGACCCCGGAACACGGATATATTTTCATGACAAATCGGGGTTACTGGCCTATTCCGATGCCGTGTTAAAAGTTGAAGGTACCTTGGATAACCCGGTTCATTTTCAGGGCGACAGGCTGGAGTCCGAGTACAACGACCTGCCCGGACAATGGGATAGAATCTGGTTAATGGAGAGTCAACCCGGCGAAGACCACGAAATTAGAAACGCCATCATCGAAAACGGGTTTATCGGCATTCAGGCCGAAAGCTTTTTACGGGTAGCCACCAACAAACTTATCCT
Source organism: uncultured Lentimicrobiaceae bacterium (assembly GCA_964551935.1). Lineage (GTDB taxonomy): Bacteria > Bacteroidota > Bacteroidia > Bacteroidales > F082 > B16-G9. Next base: position 4,130 of record CAZKGB010000144.1, read on the forward strand.
TGAAAATGTAACCGTTCGCAACATGAACGGCATCGGTATTTTTTCAAGAATTTACAATATTTTGGGAGGAAACACGGTAGTAGCCAACTGCGGAGGATACTGCATGGCATTTACAGGCGGCGGAAATTATAACTTCGTGCAATCAACCGTGGCCAATTACTGGGAGTACGGAATTCGTAAAACGCCGGCGCTGTTTTTAAACAACTTTTTACTTGATTCGGCCGAAAATCCGGTTCCCATCCCCATGCATTTCGATATGGGAAACAGCATTGTTTATGGTTACAACGAAGATGAATTTGGAACCGAAATGGTGGAGGGTGCCGACTCGATTTACTTTTTCGACCATGCCTTGCTGAAAACCAAACGAGATGTCGGCGATGCAACGCTTTTTAATTCGGTTATTGTTAACGATGACCCGCTGTTTTTTAACACCGACGATAACGACTACCGATTAGACACCCTGTCGCCTGCTATCGACAAAGGTAGCGAGACCATTTCATCGCAAATTCCCAACGACATTTTAGGTAACCCCAGAGGTACTCTGCCCGATTTGGGAGCTTATGAATTTGAACCGGGTCAGGGCAAAAAATAATCCTTATTATTGCAAAGTAATTCATTCAATAAACAATGATTATTGCCATAGGAGGTTCCAGCACAGCAGGCAAATCAACGCTGGCTGCTAAAATTGGTGAGGTTTACGACCACAAGAAAGTAAAGATTTTTTGCCAGGACTCCTATGTAAAACCCGAACCTGAGATTCCTCTGATAAGAAATCACATCGACTGGGAAGTTCCGGCTTCCATCGACTTCAAAAAATTTTACAAAGCCATTGTAATTGCCTCCGAGCAGTACGAAGTGGTTATTGCCGAGGGGCTGATGATTTATTATCACCGGCAAACGGTCGACCTGTTTAATAAGCGACTGTTTGTTGATATTGACAAGGAGACCTTTTTGAAACGTAAAGCACGTGACCTGCGCTGGGGAAAAGAACCGCCGTGGTACATGGAACATATTTGGGAAAGCTATCAAAAGTATGGTACAGTACCCCCTGTATTGAACGACGTTTTCAAGGTTGATGGACGCCGAAGCATCGATATTTATTCTGTAATTAAATTTCTGGAGAGCTGAAAGGCTAAACTTTGTTAAACTAAACCATTAATTCTTAAAATATTTTACTTTTGTTATCCCTAAAAACCAAACCAGATGAAAAAGCAGGTTACCATTAAAGACATTGCTCAACAGTTAGGCTTTTCCGTCTCAACTGTTTCCCGAGCCCTGAAAGACCATCCCGATATTAGTGTCAAAACACGTGAAGCGGTTAAACAACTTGCAGCTCTGTTGGGTTACCGCCCTAACCGTATTGCACTAAACCTCAAAAACAGCAAAACCAACACCATCGGGTTAATCATTCCCGAAGTGGAACACTATTTCTTTTCATCTATTATTAATGGCATCGAAGAGGTTGCTTATGAAAACAACTACTACGTGATGGTATTTCAATCGAACGAATCGTACCTGAGAGAAGTACTGAACCTGCAGGCATTGGCCACCAACCGGGTTGATGGAGTGCTTGCCTCGTTTTCAAAAGAGACCCACAATTTTTCGCACTTTACCCAAATAATCGATTACGAAATTCCGTTGGTCTTTTTCGACAGAGTGGTTAATGATATGCATGCCGATACCGTAGTGTCCGATGATTTCCACGGCGCTTACATCGCAGTAGAACATCTGATTAAAAGAGGATGTAAAAACATTGCCCTTTACTCCTCCCCCAGGCATTTGCAAATCTCCAAAGGAAGACACGACGGCTACAAGAAAGCGCTTGAAGACAACGGGTTAAAATACAACACCGATTTGGTTTACTCATGTGATACGTATGAAGATGCCATGAAGATTTCAAGAAGTATTTTAAAAAAACAAAACAGACCGGATGGAATTTTTGCCGTTAACGATATGACGGCCATTGGCGTGATGAAAGTTGCCAAAGAACAGGGAATTATTATTCCGGATGAATTAAAAATAGCCGGATTTGAAAACAGCAGAAGCTCAAAAGTGGTTGACCCCGAGCTTACCACTGTTGACCAGTTTGGATTTGACCTTGGTAAAAAGGCAGCAGCTCTTTTACTTAGGCGAATTAACGACCAGGACTTTACCTATCAACCTGAAAATATTGTTATAAAACCTAAGTTGATTGTCAGAAAATCGAGTTAGGAAATTGAGCGTAGCTTTCAACCAGTCAGGTTGAGCGCAGCTTTGTAGCAGGCAACCTGACAGGTTGGTTGCTTTCGCTTCGGGAGAGTGGTTGCTGTTTTGTACAAAAATAGCAAATAATCCGTTATAGGATAAGGGTTGCTCACGGTTGCAAACCGTGAGCTAGATCGAGGGGGACAAATCGTGAGCTAGGTTGGTAAACTGCTCCAAGAGGATATTTTTACCAATACAACCATATTGATCCAAAATCAAAAAACCAAAATAATGAATAAGTTAACGCTACTAAGAAAACATAATAATAACTTATCTTCCTCAATTTTTTTTTCTTAAAATCAAACCATGTTATGACATAATATGTTATTAAAATAATAGGTGAAATACCAAAAGAATAAAATAAAAAACGCTTTACTATTCTGAAAATATCGGGTGCAGTATTCGGTATATTACCCATCTCTAATGGTTGACCAATTACAAGATAAAAACAAATACGGTATATAATAAAGAAAACAACCAATGCTATAAGCATGTAGCTTAATAAGTT
>CAZKGB010000145.1:0-6878 GCA_964551935.1 uncultured Lentimicrobiaceae bacterium
TCCTCCAGTTCCATCCATCGAAGGGTTTTTTCATCGATGGCTTCCAAAACTGTTTTAATCTCTTCCGAAAGCTTTTGAAGCACCTCAAAGTCGCCAGTACCTGAATTTAACTCGGTTTCCAGCTCAGCCTTTTGTTGCTCCAGCATTTCTATCTCTTTTTCCAGCTGATCAAACTCTTTTTGTTCCTTATAGGTAAGTTTGGTTTTAGCCCTATTCTTTTCAGTAGCTTTGGCCGACTCCTCCCGTTTCTGATTCTGTTTTAACTCCTTTAGTTCCTTCTCCTCTTCCAGCATTCGCCGGCGATACTCTTTATAGGGTCCGTAAAAATCTTTTATCTCTCCATCGCCTTTAAAAACAAAGAGATGATCGCTCAGTTTATCTAAAAAATAACGATCGTGCGACACCAGCAACAGACACCCTTTAAAATTCATCAGAAACTCCTCCAATTTATATAGTGTTAACAAGTCAAGGTCGTTGGTGGGCTCATCAAGAATTAAAAAGTTGGGATTTTTAATAAGAACCGTTAGCAGGTACAGCCTTCGCTTTTCGCCGCCACTCAGGTTGGCAACCAGCGCGTGCTGCATCTCGGGAGGAAACATAAAATATTGCAAAAACTGCGAGGCCGTCATGCTGTTCCCCTTTGAAGTTTCGATTACTTCGGCAATCTCTTTAACGACCTCAATTACTTTTTGGTCATCCCTTATGTTGGGCAACCCATCCTGTTTGTAATACCCTGCTACAATGGTATCACCCATTACAACGGTACCGGCATCAGGAGTTTCCTCACCGGCAAGAAGATTGAGAAAGGTCGACTTTCCGGAACCGTTTTTCCCGATAATTCCAATGCGTTCACCTTTTTTAAAGGTGTATTCGAAGTTCGAAATAATTTTAATGTCGCCATAACTTTTGGCAAGCCCTTTAACTTCCAGAATTTTTCCACCCATACGCCGGTTAACCGAATCGAGTAACAGCTCTTCTTCCCGCTTACCGGAAGAGGCCTTTTTTTTGATATCATAAAAAGCATCGATGCGCGACTTCGATTTATGAGTACGGGCTTTGGGCTGACGCCGCATCCATTCCAGCTCCTTTTTCATCAGCTTTTTAGCCTTGTCAATCTCTACACTCTGCACCTCTTCTCGTTCGGCTTTTTTTTGAAGGAAATAGCTGTAATTACCCTGATGGTTATAAATGGTTCCATCGGTCATCTCGACAATATGGTTGCAAACCCTGTCGAGGAAATAACGGTCGTGAGTAACCATGAAAAGGGTTACATTACTTTGTTGCAGGTATTTCTCCAGCCACTCGATCATCTCGATATCCAAATGGTTGGTTGGCTCATCGAGCAATAAAATATCAGGCTCATCCAATAGCACTAACGCCAGCGCTAACCGCTTTTTTTGTCCCCCGGAAAGGGTTGCCACTTTTTGGTTTAGACGGGTGATGGAAAACTTGGTAAGCACCTGTTTTAAGCGGCGCTCATAATCCCATGCCTGCAACAAATCCATATTGGCTGTTGCCTTTTCAATGCGTTGTTGCGCCTCTTTGTTATGGTTATCTGCCTGAAAATGTAATGCTTGATTGTATTCTTCAATAACCGCTAACACATCGGAGTGTGACCCGGTAATAAGCTCGTTGATGGTTAATGATTCATCAAATACCGGTTGCTGGGGCAGATATCCAATTTTGATACCATTACGCACCACCACCTCGCCGCCATCAGCCTCTTCTTTTCCTGCAATAATTTTAAGCAAGGTTGATTTTCCGGTTCCGTTGTTGGCAATTAACGCTGTTTTTTCGCCCTTGTGCAGCCCCAGGCTTATCTCCTCAAACAGGATTTTTTCGCCATAGCTTTTTGACAAATCTTTTATCGAGAGGTAATTCATCATTAAACCACCGTTAACAGAGCATAGGCATATGAGAACCGGGCACTTTCAGGAACCATCAACATAATTTTGTTTCCCTTTTGCAACTTCCCGGAGTTGAAAAGCTCCTCCAACATCAGCATAACGGAAGCGGCACCCACGTTACCTACTTCAGGAAGATTTAAAAACCATTTTTCATCCTCAACGTTAAGCCCGGCATCTTTAAATCCTTTACTCAGGGGTTTTTTAAAAAACATGGATGAAATATGAGGCAAAAAATAGTCAATCCGACCAAGGTCAATATTGTACTTATCGACAACCAGCTTAAGGTGTTCCACCCCTTTTTCAACGATATTCTTTTGTAAAATTCGGGCATCCTGCTTTAAAGAAAAGACCGATTTTAGTTGCTGCTCTTTCGAGGTCATTTCGCGCCACCCTTTCACGCTACCGTCTTTCTCTTTCTCACAACCGGCATACATGCAGGTTTCCAGTTCAACCGCGTAGGTAAGCACATCTATCCACTCGACTTTTAATGCCGGTTTTCCCTCTTCGGGATTTGTTTGCATCATCATAGCAGCGGCACCATCACTCAACATCCATCGCAGGAAATCCTTTTCAAAAGCAATGTACGGGTTCTCTTCAATCTCTTTTCTCCGGTCGATTTCGGCTTCATAGTTTTCAGCTTTCATCCACGAGGAAAACGCTTCGGAACCCGCTACAACCGCCCGCTCTTTATCGCCCGACTTTAAAGCCAGATAGGCATATTTCATCGACAACATGCCCGCGTTGCAGGTTCCCTGAGCCGATACCGCTTCGATGGGTTTTCCTCCCAGTTCACCGGCCACCATTAAAGCGTGGGCAGGCTGTATTACATCGGGCGAAGAGGTTCCGGCAGCCAACAGGTCGATGTCATCAAATTTAATTTTATCATCAAAAAGTTTCCTGATTGAATGGGCGGTAAGCTGAGCGTTGGTATGGGTGATATTGCCCTTTTTATCCAGCGCGTAATATCTCTTTTTAATACCGTTACTTCTCAGAATCAGCGTCCTCGATTTGGACTCCTTTTCATCTATCAATCCCAGAATACTCTCCATTTCATCGTTTGAAACGGGATCGTTGGGCATAAATTTTTCAATGCGTGTTATGTAAACGTTGTTCATTTTCAAATTAGTTCGTCATTCAATTCAATTCCCCTAAAATAATTCAACTTCTTTCTGAAACTCCACCAGGTTAACGGTAAAAACAGATAGAAAAGCAGAATGGCAATGGGCGAAGCGACAAAAATAGCAATAAGCAGATACCATTTAAACATTATTAGCCGGCCAATCCTGTCGGGGTTGCCGTGTTCTCCTTTTTTCCGGATAAATTTTGCCCATTTATGGAAAAACTTTTTAGCTCTCAACTCCATAAAAACAACATTGGGAATTAAATCAATCGAACCGAGCGACAGTAATTTTTGTTGCAAATTATCGAAATCTCCTCCTTGTAGTGATTCAACAATTGGTTTTCCAAACCGGATTGCTTCCGCGATGTCTTTATCAGAAATACCGGGTTTTGGAAAGATACCCCAAAGCCTCTCTTTTTTGGCCGTCATCATCCAATAGATAATGGTAATCACACTTGAAAGGTTGTTGGCTTTATCGTGCAGTGCAATGTTCCCCACCAAACGGCCCCCATTGTTTACAATCATTTTTTTAATATCCTCTTGCGCGTTGACCCACATGTTTCGGGCGCCAATAACAGTAACAACAGGTTTGCCCTTCATCACTTTGGCTGCCTCCGGCGATTTCAGGAAGGAGGTCATGGGAATAGCGGGCGAAAGAAACCAAACCGGAAATCCCAGTATAATCAAATCAAAATCCTCATCCGGGTTAAAAGAAAATGGTTTCAGCTTGTGTGGTATCAGACTCACGGCATCGGGCATGGCATCCCAAAAATCGATGTTGGTCCATGGAAACGGAAACGGGGGATCGGGTTGCAGCTTTTCAACCACAATTTGAACATCGTTTTTAAAATCACGTAAAATGTTGTCAACAATTTCGTTAAGCTGTCCCGATTGGGAATAGGTAACCACAAGAACCTTTTTCATTTTTATACTATTTTACTTTTCAAAACAATCTTCTCATCCTGGCACCGGACCTGCTTTTTTAGAACCCTGTTTTTGTAACAATCGTTTTACACAATAATTCAGGGCTTCCGGCATTTAAACAAGGTATGGCTTACACCGATGTTTTCAAATTCTTTTTCAATAACCATTCCTGATTTCTCAACCAGCTTACGCATATCGTCCGAATGATACATCTGACTGTTTCCGTTCGCAATAGCAGTAAAATAGAGTGTTGTAGCGTGTAAGCTGTAGGTGGAGGCCTCGAAAGCCTGCATATCCCAATAGGTTTCTAAAATGTAAAGAGAGCCGTTTTCATCCAGTGCATCGCAGGCTCTTTTTAGCAACGTGAGTATCTCCTCCTGCGAAAAACAATCCAAAAACTGACTCATCCATATAGCATCATGGCCCTTTGGAAAAGGGGCTTCAGCATCCAGTAAATTAATTGGATAGAGATTTACCCTCTCCTCAAAACCATTGGTAGCAATATTTTTTCCGGCGTCCTTAAGCTGCCCGGGCAAATCAAGAATAGTAACCTCAACATCATCGGAATACCTGGCACACTCGATGGCGAACTTGCCTGTATTTCCACCAACATCCATAATCTTTTTCACCCCCTCTTCAAAAATAATAGGAAGCACCTCGGGAAAAGCCACATCGGAATAGTAATGATCGAACCCAAACCAGCTCTCTCGTACTTTTTCGGGTAACTCTGACAGGGCCTCGTAAACCGTGTCCCACTCGCCAAAAACCTTCAACCCCTCCGGTTTACCGGTTTTAACAGACTCCTCAAGGTGGAACATACCCAGATAATTAACATCGTGGGTAAAATCCATGTTAACGCGGGTAAGCTTATCGCTCAATAAATAATAACCGGTTTTGGTTATATAAAACCTGTCGTCACGCACCATTACCATTTCAAGACTAATGGCTGCTTCAAGCAAAACCTTAACACCGTAAACAGACAGGTTAAGCGCTTCGGCTGTTTCTTCAATGGCAGCTCCTTTGCGCCGGGTTTTCATCAGGTAGTCCAGTATTCCCAAATCGCGAAGCGCTTTTGCCGCTTGAAACATGATGGGGCCAAAGGCGATTTTTTGCGCATCGAACTTAGCCTGCAAGGCCGATTTAGTATCGTTTCCGTAATCTTTCATCACTAATTAGTTCAGTTATTGCCGTATCTGAACTTAAAAAAAACAGGAACAGAACGGCCAATGAATATTTATTTTTCCAAAAGTTTCCAAAAATAATAATAATTAAACCACTGGTAAGGATATTTCCGAACCTTATCTTCGAGCCAGGAAATATAATCGGTTATTATAAGGTTTAATTGTTGTTTTCGCCGGGCACCCAGCTTGTTAGAATAGACCTTTGGTTGCGTAGCCATAAAATGGTAGTGTCGTTTTGTTTCTTTCACCGCGGTAACAAAAGTAACAGGCTTGTTGTATTTGGTTGCCAATTGGAAAGGGCCCAGCGGAAATTCGGCCTCCCTCCCCATAAACCGTCGGGTAACCGTTTTGTTTCCCGGAATATGCCGGTCACCATGAATTACCACCAACTCATTATTAAACAAGGCCTCTTTGATGGCAAACAGGTGTTCAAAATCGTTGGGTTTAACAGGAATAATGTTAACCTCCCGTTTTTGGACTACCGAATCGAGTAACTTTTTGATGGCTTGATGTTCGGCATCAAGCATCACAATATTAACACGGGTTTCAAGCCTGTCATGTAGTTGTCCGGCAATTTCCCAATTACCAAGATGGGCCCCGATAAGCATGCCTCCCTTTCCATCCGAAGCCATTTTACGCAGATGGTCTTCTCCGTCAAAATCGAAGGTAAACTTTGTTGAAACGCCTGATAACAGGGCTACTTTATCGAGCAGGGTTTGCCCAAAAATATAGAAGTTATAAAAAAGGCCGGCAAAGGATTTCCAAAAACCCCAACCATGAATTTTTCTAAAATAAAACCACAACGATTTGCGTGCCGGCGGGGCAAACAAAACAAAATACAAGACTACAAAACGTAAAATGAAATAGGCAAAATTGAGCCCAAGGTATTTTAAAATAAAAATAAAGGTAAGATATCCGGCAACACCTCCTCGTGTTTTACCCTGCCAGGTAGCCATTACTTATTCAGTTGTTGATCAAGATAGTTATAAAAGTCGTTAAGTGTTTTTAATTTGGCCATCTCTTCCGTTTTCATTTGAAATTTGAACTCTTTTTCGATAAGCACGGCAATATCAACAAAATCGAGACTTTCAATATCCAAATCATCTTTCAACAAAGCATCAGGTACCAGCTGCTCCTCGTCCAATTCAAACTCATCAACTAAAAACAGGTTAACTTTAGCTATTATATCTTCTTTTTGCATTTTTATCGGAATTAAGGTTGCAAAAATAATTAATATTTTAACTCAACTTAACAAGAAAAAAAAAATTCGTCAAATAATATTAGCATTACTAACATATGTCCTGTAATTTGGTCATTTTCAGACCATCTTATTATTCAATTAATAGCAGGTTCAACGCAATTAGAAAAGATTGGAAGAAAAAAGTGTATGCAAGAGCAGATTTAGGAGTATTGTAGTGCCCGACAATAAAATATTTAGATAACTTTGCTAAACCAAAATTGAAATAAAATGATGAGTGAACAGGATTTTGATTCTATCAGGCCATATAGAGATGATGAAATTGCGCCTGCTATTGAGCAGATTGTATCCAACAGCAAATTTCAATCGGTGCTTGATTTTCTTTTTCCGGGAGAGCAGGATAAATACAGAAAGATTTTTGCCGAGTCGAAAACAGTTAAAGATGTTCAGCAAAATTTCATGCATAAGGTTATCAACCGAATTTTAGCCAGATCATCTGACGGGCTAAGTACAAGCGGATTCGATAATTACACCACGACAGGTCATAT
>CAZKGB010000146.1:0-6844 GCA_964551935.1 uncultured Lentimicrobiaceae bacterium
CTTTCAGATAGCCGAAAGCAAAATCACCATCAAACTCCAGCGAAACCGATTTGATACCGGCTACATCACCCTCCTGATAATCGAGCTCCTTAACTTTAAAGCCATTTTTTTCGCCCCAGCGAATGTACATGCGCATCAGCATTTCGGCCCAATCCTGGCTTTCGGTACCACCGGCTCCGGGGTTTATTTTTAAAATATCATTGAGCTTATCTTCCTTACCTCCCAGCATTTGCAGGAACTCCAACTCTTCAACCAACGTAACAGCTTCATCGTATTGTTGATCAAGATCGGATTGTTCGGCTTCGCCGGCTTCAAGAAATTCCTGGAGAACAGAAAGGTCGTTAAGCAGGTTTTCTACCTGTTGATATTTTGTAACCCAGCGTTTTTTTTCCTGAATATCCTTCAGCATTAATTCCGCTTTTTTAGGGTCATCCCAAAATCCGGGAGCTTGTGTTTTCTCCTCTTCTTCCTCTATTTCGTACTTTTTTTTATCGATGTCAAAGGTACCTCCTCAAGGCACCCAGCCTCTTATACAAATCTTTTAACCCCTCGGGAGTAAACATATTTTTTGAATTTTTACTTAGACAATTTTACCATATCAAAACAGTTAGGAAATTGCGGGTTCACCACAAAACCTCCGTTTTTGTTAATCCATCCCCACAGGCCGCCCGTACGAACCCGGGCCATACCACCGTTAAAACTTTTTACTTTCTCGAATTGTGGAGTTACCACTAATTTTCCATGTTTGTCAACAAAGCCCCACACCTTAGCCTGACGCACTCCTGCTCTTCCCTCCTGGAAATCAAGAACGGCTATAAACTGAGGGTTGATGGCATACTTTCCATTTTCATCGAGAAAACCCCAAACTTTGCCAAGTTTTACAGCAGCCATACCTTCGTGAAAATCTCTTAATACCTCAAATTGCGGATTGATAACAAAATGGCCTTGTTCGTCGATGGCACCATATTTACCTGCTGACCGTACTACGGCAATACCATCGCTAAAAGGGCCGGCTTTATCAAATTGTGCATTGATAACCCAGCTTCCGTTAAGGTCGATGTAACCCCACTTTTTACCCATCATGGCAGGGGCAATCCCATTATTAAAACTTTTTAAATGAACGTATTGGGGGTTAATAATATAGTTACCCTCCGGTGATATGTAGCCCCATTTACCGGCTAACCTAACCATGGCTCTGCCGTCATGAAAATCACGAACCGACTCATACTGCGGATTAATGGCAAAGCTTCCGTTTTTATCGATAAATCCCCATTTTTTAGCTACCCTAACGGCTGCTAACCCTTCGTGAAAATCCTTAACATTAACAAATTGCGGTGTAATAGCCACAGCGCCTTCGGCATCAAGAAACCCCCACAATTTACCCACTTTAACGGCAGCACGGCCTTCGCTAAAGCCACGCAAGTGCTCAAACTGAGGGTTCACATACCAATTACCTTTTTCAGTAATAAACCCCCACAATTTATCCTGCCGGGCGGCAGCAATGTACTTTTGAGAAAACAGAGGAGAAACGGCAAGAAATGCAAATAAGAAAAGTAATGATTTTTTCATAACAAGATTTTTAGGTTTAAATTATTATCATTGCAATACTTCATCAATAGAAAGTCTGATATTCAACAGGCTAAAATAAATAAATATTTCATATAAAAGGACATCCACCTTAAACCACATCCTTTCTTAACAGTGTTTGACTTCTGTCGGGGCCAATGGAGACCATACTTACCTGAATACCGGTTTTATTTTCCACGTACTCAACGTAATGTTTAAGCTCTTCAGGCATTTCGTCGAACGAAGTTACCTCCGACAGGTCCTTACCCCATCCTTTAACATTTTCAAACACGGGTTCAATATCTCCTTGTGTTAAATCGTATGGAACCTCATCCGTTAAAACGTTGTTTACTTTATATTGGGTAGCAACGCTAATTATATCAAATTCGTCAAGCACATCGGCTTTCATCATCATAAGATCGGTAACACCGTTTAACATAACAGCATACTTTAAGGCTACCATATCGAGCCAGCCACAACGTCGCGGACGGCCTGTAGTGGCTCCAAACTCACGGCCAATTTCTCTAAGTTTTTCTCCTTTATTGTCAAAAAGCTCTGTCGGGAAAGGGCCGCTTCCCACCCTGGTACAATAGGCTTTAAAAATACCGTAAACCCGGCCAATTTGTGAAGGAGCAATTCCCAATCCGTTACAAACTCCGGCTGTTATGGTGTTGGATGAAGTAACGAAAGGGTACGAGCCGAAATCGATGTCCAGCATGGTTCCCTGGGCTCCTTCGGCCAATATCCGTTTTCCACTTTGAAGTGCTTTGTTAAGGTAATACTCGCTGTTAACCCATGGTATTTCCTTAAGAACTTCCAGCGACTCAAACCACTTTTTTTCATACTCTGAAAAGGGCATTCCTTCAAGGGTAAATTCTTCGAGATTGAACCTGTACTGCCGGGCAATGGACAGGTGTCTGACTTTAGTCTGCTCATATTTTTTTTGGAAATCGGCATGGTTAATATCACCCACCCGTATCCCGTTTCTACTCACCTTATCGGTATAAGTTGGCCCGATGCCTTTAAGTGTAGAGCCTATTTTTTTATCGCCTTTAGCAGATTCGTAAACAGCATCCAACATTCGATGTGAAGGCAAAATCATGTGGGCTTTACGCGAGATTAACAAATTGGTTTTAGCATCCACACCACTTCTTTGAAGCTCATCAATTTCGGTTTTAAAGATGTAGGGGTCAATGATAACACCGTTTCCCACAACATTGATGGTGTTTTTGTTAAATATTCCGGAGGGTATGGTGTGAAGCACGAACTTTTTATTATCAAATTCGATGGTATGGCCTGCATTGGGGCCACCCTGGAACCGGGCAATAATATCGTAACCGGGCGTGAGCACATCAACCACTTTGCCTTTACCTTCATCACCCCATTGCAATCCTAAAAGAACATCTACTTTCATTTTATTATAATTTCGTACATAATAAATAATCGGTTGCTAACAAGCGCACCCACAGCGAAATCATTCGTCGGCATGCATTAAAAAACCCTGCTTTGTACAGGGTTATTTGTTTTAACAAATATAATTATTTGTCGTGTTAAAAAAGTGCCATTTATAAACTAGTTATAAACAAAAAAGTAAAGTTACTCCTTTGCAGAATCTTCATCTTTTTTACACTTACCGTAAAAGGTCAGGGAGTGGTAAGTAACCTCAACGCCGAGCAACTCTTCAACAGCTTTTTGAATTTCCTGAATACGAGGATCACAGAACTCGAGCACCTTTCCGTCTTCGAGACATACAAAATGATCGTGCTGTTTAAATTTAAAGGAGCGTTCGAACTGGGCACAATTATTTCCGAACTGATGTTTGGTAACTAAATTACAATCGAGCAACAGCTCAATGGTGTTGTAAAGGGTAGCCCGACTAACCCGGTATTTATTATTTTTCATCCTGATATAAAGGGTTTCTATATCAAAATGACCTTCTGTAGCATAGATCTCTTTTAAAATAGTAAATCGTTCCGGTGTTTTACGATGTCCACGCGCCTCAAGATATTCTGTAAACAGTTTTTTAACCGAATCAAATGTATCCTTCTGTTTTTTATTTTTCATACATCCTATTTTTAAGGCGTAAAAATAACACTTTAAATTAATTTAAAATAATTTAAAATAAAAAAATGTGGGAAATCATAATTTTTCTATTCGGTTAACTCTAATAACCTCTTTTATTTTATCCAAACTCTTCATCACACTTTTCAATTCATTGGTATCTTTAACGTATAAAAAAATGAAAGCTTCAATCATTTCACCAATAGTTACAAGATCGAATTTACGAATATTCAGATTGTACTCATCACTTAAAACAGTGGATATCGTTTTAATAAGTCCTTTTTTGTTTTCAGATACCAGCTTAATACCGGCTAAAAAATGCACTCCAATATTTCTACCCCAATCGGGGTCGGTAATTTTTTTACCATATTGCGACATGTATTTAATGGCTGTAGGACAATTGGTACGATGAATTTCTAAAGGTTTTTCCGGCCAGCTGATGCTAACAACATCATCGCCGGGAATTGGGCCGCAACAGGAAGGGATTACAAACTCAATACTTTTTTCTTTGTCTCCCTCTTCAAAATACAAGTTATCTTCCACCCTGGTTTTTTCATTACCTTCCGATTTTTTAACAAACGGCAGGTTATTTGTCAGAATGCTTGGAAAACGAAGCCATCCCGATTTTTGATCCACCCCGAAAAGGGCCTCCTTTATATCTTTGGCCCCCAGTTTATCAGTAGCCAGCAAGTAAAAAAAGTTTGTTTTACCGGAGATATTTAACTTTTCGATAAGTTGTTCAACATTACACTTTGGATGTTCGGCTTTAAGTTGTTTGCAAATCTTTTCAAATTTTTTCTGTCCTTGCTCTCTATACTTTCTGCGCTCGATTTTCAAGGCTTGTTTTATCCGTGCTTTGGCTCTGGCCGAAACGGCAATATCGAGCCATTTTTCGGTTACTTTATCAATTTTTGAGTTAATTATTTCCACCTGGTCACCGGCACTAAGCTCATATTCAACCGGCTTGAGTTTTCGGTTTACATTGGCGCCAATACACTTATTTCCCAGGTCGGTATGGATGGCGTAGGCAAAGTCGAGTACGGTAGCGCCCATGGGAAGAGGTATTAAATCGCCGGTAGGAGTAAAAACAATAATTTCTTCGGTAAAGAGGTTTTTCCTAAAAACATCGATAAAAGGGATTGCTTCGTCGTTTGCCTCCTTCAACAGTTCGCGTGTTCGGATTAACCACTTTTCAAGTCCTTCCTGATCGTTTTTATCACGGTATTTCCAATAAGCGGGATAGCCACGTGTGGCAATCTCATCCATTCTTCTACTTAAAATTTGCACATTTATCCAGGCGCCACCGGGAATCATTACCGTTGTATGAATGGCAGAATAGCCATTGGTTTTAGGTCTTGAAATCAAGTCGAGAAGTTTACTGCTGTTGGTTTGAAATATATTGGTGATGGAGGCGTAGGTAGTCCAGCACACCACCTTTTCCTGCTCGGGTTTGGCTTCAACAATAAGTTTAACCGTTGGGGTTAAAAAAACATCTTCAAAGGTCAGCTCCTTATCATTCATGTTTTTCCAAATGGAAAAGGCTGTTTTGTTTTTTAATTGAATTTCAACTTTGGGAGATGAAGCGGCAAAGTAATCTTCGATTGGCTTTTTAAAGTTTTCAAACAATTTTTCCAGTTCAGGTTGATACTGTTTTATTTGATGATTAATTTGCCGGTAATAATCGGGGTTGGAATATTTAAAGGAGAGTTCTTCCAGCTCCGATTTTATGTCGTAAAGCCCCAGACTGTTAGCAAGCGGCGCATAAATATAGCGGGTTTCAGAAGCAATTTTAAGTTTTTTTAGTCGTGGCATAGCATCCAGCGTTCGCATGTTGTGCAGCCTATCGGCCAGTTTAACCAAAATTACCCGCACGTCGTCGGACATGGTAAACAGCACTTTTTTAAGTGTTTCGGATTGATTGGTGCTATAGGCTGTTTCGGAGATCCCCTCAATTTTGGTAAGTCCGTCGATGATACGTGCTACTTTGTCGCCGAACATTCCCTCCACATCTTCGAGCGTGAGGTCGGTATCTTCAACGGTATCGTGGAGCAGGGCGGCAATAATGGAGGTACGACCCAGTCCCAGGTTGCCGGCCGCAATGGTAGCCACCTCGAGCGGGTGAAAGATAAAAGGTTCACCACTTTTACGTCGCATATCTTTGTGCGCATCGGCGGCCACCCTAAAGGCTTTACGCACTTCCCACCGATCCTGAGTTTCTTTACGGGTATGCCATACTTCGATAAGCCGCTTATACCGGCGAAGGATTTCTCTCCTCTCCTGTTCCTCGGTTGAGATAGGTTTAATATGGTCAGACTCTTGTTTCATTGATGTTACAAAATTAAGCAAAAACCCACCAGCTATTATGCTAAAAAATTCAATTTTCAATAATTTTTATTTAATCTGCAAGCACAAAGAATTACTATTAAAAATCAATCTGTTTTTTTCCACTACAACTTATTCGCTGCATAACTTATCAACCTCATCTGCTCGTCGGCTTGCGGCCGGGATGGCAGTGGCAGCCCCCGCCCGGGAAAGCCGATGTGTAGTAGCGGTGACGGAGCGACCAACGGAAGCTACCGCCACCGTGTTACGGAACACGGCTTTCCGGGACGGGGCTATAACGAACAGCCCGAAATGCCCGCCCAAATAATAAAAAAACCCAAGAGGGAACCAACAATTGGCATTACCTTTGTATAATTTCGTACTTTTGATTTTCATTTAAACCGGTTCGATGAGAAGGATTTCTGCACTATTTTTTTTAATGATGATGTTCGGGTTGCAGGCCTATGCAACACATCAACGTGCTGCAGAAATAACCTATAAACACCTTACGGATCTCACCTATGAAGTTACCATTACCATGTACACGCGCACGTCGAGCCCGGCAGATGACAGCCGGACCACGATGCCGATAAAATGGGGAGACAACAGCTCGGAAGAGATTCCGCGAATTGTTTTTACCGATTGGGGCGACGATATATCGTACAATGTTTACAAAGGTGAGCACACTTTTCCGGGACCGGGCAGCTATGTTATTTCGGTGGAAGATCCCAACCGTAACAACGGGGTAGTAAACATTCCGAACTCGGTGAACGTACCGATTTACGTGGAATCGACACTGGTGATAAACCCATTTTTAGGATACAACAACTCGGTACAACTACTGAACCCTCCCATTGACAAAGCATGCGTAGGAAAACTTTTTATACACAACCCG
>CAZKGB010000147.1:0-6720 GCA_964551935.1 uncultured Lentimicrobiaceae bacterium
CATGCATTTAGTATTACTCCAATATTTTTCCAACCTTTAGCGGCACTACAACTGGTAAACTGCAAATGTTGACGACCAACAAAAAAGCCACTCTCCTTTCAGAAAGCGGCCTGAATTTTTAATGATTCATTGATCAGTTTAGCAGAACATGGGTATTCCCGATTTTTGTTTTAATAACCGAAAAGGCTGCCGCATAAGCCATAATAAACGCAATGGATTCGTTTGATGGCCGGTACGAATTGATGCCTTTTCTAACTTTTGGGTTTGTGGTTTTGTCCTGAATTTTTTTAAGCGTAAAAGATTTGTGCATAGGCAAAAATTAAATTAATAAAACTCTATAAAAAGCAAACGGCCATATAACGTCAATTATTATACAACCGCTTAAAAAAAATTCATTCCCAAAATATACCTATAGCAAACCTCATCAATTTAGGTGGTTAAAACCAGGTTTTTCTCCTCTATCATTTTTCTAATATTAATCAGCGCATAACGCATCCGGCCCAGCGCTGTATTAATACTCACATCGGTTTGATCGGCAATCTCTTTAAAACTTAACCCTGCGTAACAACGGAGGTAAAGCACTTCACGTTGGTCGTCTGCCAGATTGTTCATCAACTTTCTCACATCCTTGTAAATCTGTCTCATTACCATCTTATCTTCCACCGATTGGTCGGCAATAAAAAGGTTGTCAAACACATCCGACTCGTCGTAACGATTATCAACATAGGAAACTTTTTTCGATTTACGAAAGTGATCAATCACAAGGTTGTGGGCTATTCGCATGGTCCACTGAATAAACTTACCCTCATCGTTGTAGCGACCGCTTTTCAGGGTATTTATCACTTTGATAAAAGTTTCCTGAAAAATATCATCGGCCAGTTGCTTATCTTTTACAAGCATAAAGATATAAGAGAAGAGCCGGTTTTCGTATTTCTTGATTAATTTCTGGAGGCTTGACAGGTTACCTTCAAGATAACTTCTGATCAATTCCTTTTCTAAGGTTGGATCAGTGTTTTTCATATCGTACTATGTTAATGATTGGTTACAAAGTAGATATTCTCTCGATAGGTGTCCTCCTTAATTTTTTGGTTGGAATAAAATGTTGCTTTAACAATGCAAATATATGTTAAAATTATTCTGATGCAAATATATTTCTAATTTTGTTCCATATTTTTCAAAAATAAATGATCCACGACACATCCGGGGTAAGTCCCAAACATTATATCATAATAAACAAGGCCAGGGTAAACAACCTTAAAAATTTATCCGTTGCCATACCCAAAAAAAAGCTGGTTGTTATTACCGGTTTATCGGGTTCAGGAAAGTCATCGCTGGCATTCGATACGCTTTATGCCGAAGGTCAACGACGCTATGTTGAAAGCCTCAGCTCCTATGCCCGGCAGTTTCTGGGAAGGATGGACAAGCCGGAAGTCGACTCCATCACGGGTATCGCACCTGCCATTGCCATCGAACAAAAGGTAAAAACTCACAACCCGCGTTCAACAGTAGGCACCTCCACCGAAATTTACGAGTACATTAAATTGCTTTTTGCCCGAATTGGAAAAACGTATTCTCCTGTTTCGAATCGAATTGTAAAACGTGATACGGTTACCGATGTAACCGAATTCATTATGGAGTTACCCGACGAAACGGCGGTTTTAATCTACTCTCCATTGACAGTTTCGCAGGATCGCGATGTAAAACAACAGCTTCAGATACTGCTCCAGCAGGGATTTAGCAGGGTGAAATACAAAAACGACCTCTACCGGATTGAAGAGCTTCTGGATAAAAAAGGAAAACTATCGGCCAGCCATTGTCACCTGGTCATCGACCGAATCAGGGTTGACCATGAGGATCATGACCTGCCGGCACGTGTTAGCGATTCGGTTCAAACTGCTTTTTACGAGGGAAACGGATATTGCTTTATCAGTTACCAAAGTAATGGCAAAGAAAAGGTTATTGATTTTTCAAACAAGTTTGAACTGGATGGAATTCAGTTTGAAGAGCCAACCGTAAACATGTTCACCTTTAATAATCCCTATGGTGCATGCAAAACCTGCGGCGGTTTCGGAACCGTAATAGGCATCGACGAAGATCAGGTTATCCCGGATAAAAGCCTTTCGGTTTTTGAAGGCGCCGTTGCCTGTTGGAAAGGTGAAAAGATGAGAGAATACAAAAACCAACTGGTTAATGTTGCCTATCGATTCGATTTTCCCATCCACAAACCTTACCAGGACCTTACGGAAGAGCAAAAAGAGCTGCTTTGGAGTGGAAACCAATACTTTGAAGGTATCAACGGCTTTTTTAAGATGGTTGAAGAAAACAGCTACAAAATACAGTACCGGGTTATGATGTCGCGCTATCGCGGAAAAACCAAATGCCCCGATTGTAAAGGCACGCGGCTACGAAAAGATGCCACCTACGTTAAGGTAGCCGGCAAATCCATTACCGAAATTGTAAACATGGAGATTGAACAGTCGCTGGCGTTTTTTAAAACCATTGAGCTTAACAAGCACGACTATAAAATAGCCAAACGACTACTTTTGGAAATCACCAACCGGCTTCAGTTTTTGCAGGATGTGGGGCTGGGCTACCTGACCATGAACCGTCTTTCCAACACCCTCTCGGGAGGTGAATCGCAACGTATTAACCTGGCCACCTCGCTGGGAAGCAGTTTGGTTGGCTCGATGTATATTTTAGATGAGCCCAGCATCGGACTTCACCCTAAAGATACCGACCGCCTTATCAAGGTTTTAAAGCGACTTCGGGATATTGGTAATTCGGTGATTGTGGTTGAACATGATGAAGAGATAATTAAAGCTTCCGATGAAATAATTGACATCGGCCCCGATGCCGGCGAACACGGAGGGGAACTTGTTTTTCAGGGAACATTTGAAGAGTTGAAAACTACCACCAGAAGCTACACCGCCAAATATCTCACCAAAAGGCTTTCCATTCCGATACCGTTGCATCGCCGAAACTGGCACAATTACATCGAAATAAAACGAGCTTCGGAACACAATCTCAAAAACATTGATGTTAAAATACCTTTGAATGTTTTAACCGTCATTACGGGAGTAAGTGGATCGGGCAAATCAACCCTTGTAAAAAATATTCTTTTTCCTGCTCTTAAAAAACGGCTGGGTGGCTATGGTGAAAAAGCCGGGAGCTACCATGAAATAAGAGGAGACCTCCACACGGTAAAAGCGCTGGAATACATCGACCAAAACCCCATTGGCCGCTCATCGCGGTCGAATCCGGCGACCTATCTAAAAGCCTATGACGATATCCGTCAGCTTTTTGCCACTCAATCGCTGGCAAAGTTACGTGGCTATAAACCGGGAACGTTTTCGTTTAACATCCCCGGAGGACGTTGCGAAAAATGCGAAGGCGAAGGGGTTATCAAGGTTGAGATGCAGTTTATGGCCGACATCTATTTAAAATGTGATGCCTGCCACGGTAAGCGTTTTAAGGAGGAGGTGCTGGAGATAAAATATAAAAACAAAAGCATTGCTGATATTCTGGAGATGTCGGTTACCGAGGCGTTAAACTTTTTCAGTGAGGGCACTCCCTCTTCTACCGAAAAGAAGATTATCAGTAAATTAGAACCTTTAAAAGAGACCGGGTTAGGCTATTTACGGCTGGGACAGCCCTCTAACACACTGTCGGGAGGAGAAGCACAACGGGTAAAACTGGCCTTCTTTTTATCGAAAGGTCAAGCTGAAAAACAGACCCTCTTTATTTTTGACGAGCCCACCACAGGACTCCATTTCCATGATATCCACAAGTTGCTGCATGCCCTGAACGCCCTTATCGAGAAAGGGCATAGCGTTGTGGTAATCGAACACAACAGCGACATTATTAAAATGGCTGATTGGATAATTGATTTAGGGCCTGAAGGAGGCAAAAAGGGGGGATACCTTGTTTTTGAAGGAACACCTGAAGAAATAGTAAAATGTAATAACTCTTTTACAGGCAGGTATCTGAAACATAAAATTGATTAATAACCTGAAAAACCCGTTCAGTAAATTATCTAATTTCGTTACGCTTTTATTAATTTGCAGCCTTTTCAATATTTATATCATTAATACGTTTTTACACTGTCAATTATTGAAAAAACCAACTTGAATATAACATTAAAGCATATCGGAATCTGTTTGCTGCTTGTAACATTTCTGTTTTTACAGGCCGTTACATTGCATGCACAAAACGAATCAGGAGCTACCAAAGCAGAAGGTTATGTAATAGATGACATCACCGGGACACCCCTGCCGTTTGTTAACATCTATTTTTTAAACACCACCGTTGGAACCACGTCCGGTTTGGATGGAAAGTTTAAAATAAAAACCCGAAAGCATTGCGACACCCTTGTGTTTTCGATGTTGGGTTATCATCCGTCAAAAGTTTTTACGGAACCGGGTAAAAAGTACCATTTAATAATCCGTTTAAAAGAAGATTCACAAACACTGGATGAAGTAGTAATAAAACCGGCTGAAAATCCCGCTCACATTATATTAAGGAAAATCATTAAAAACAAAAACCGAAACAACCCCGAGAAATTTAAAAGATTTAACTGCCAAACTTATACCGTTTTAACTGCCACACTCACCAACGTAACCAAAGACAATTTAAAACTTGTAATTCCACCTCCTCTTGTTAAAACACTGCCTGTTACGGTTGATTCGCTCAACAGACCGGTTTTGCCGTTTTATTTATCTGAAAAAATTGCCAATAACTATATTGACAAGATTCGTGATACATCACAAACAGTTGTAATCGCAAAAAAAGTAAAAGGAGTAGTAGGCCTTGAGGATTTTGACATTGAAGGATACGACAATTCACTAAGTGCGGAAATGAATTTTTACAAAAACTATGTTGACCTGTTTGGCCACACCTTTTTAAGCCCTTTGGCAAAAAACGGTTTACTGTTTTATAAATATTACCTCGAAGACAGTACTTTAATTAACGGCAGAAAGTATTATACCATCAAATTTGTTCCGAGAAGTAAAAAAGATCTGACCTTTTCGGGGAGTTTTGTTGTGATAAAAGATTTATGGGCTATTACCAGTATCGATGCCACATTACCAAAATCAGCCAACATTAATTACCTGAACCGCTTAAATGTAAAATTCGATTTTGACTTTATTGATGATACCACCCTCTTTTTTAAAAGCAACAACATGGAAGCATCATTTCATTACTTTAAAATAAAAAATGAAGCAAAAAACGCCATGATCGAGGTAAGAAAAACAACGGTCTATTCAAATGTTTTGTTAGGAAAAGAGGCTCACCCACTGAATAATACCTCCTCCGGCATATATCAAAAAGCTGCCGATTCTTCATTTATTGTCTATCGAAATCAAACCGACAATGAGCATTATAAAAAGTCATCCCGAATAATTGATTCAACCAATAATTTGTGGTGGATGAAAGGAGCCGAAAAGATAACCAATATGTTTATTACAGGCTATTTTAATGTTGGGAAAATTGACCTCGGCCCATACCTTGGTACCTTTAAACAGAACAGCATTGAAGGAACAAGAATTAACCTCGGAATAAGAACTTCCGAAGATTTTAATCCCCGCTACAGTTTGGGAGGAAGTGTTGGCTATGGCTTTAAAGACAAAGAGTGGAAGTATTCGGTTTACGGGCAATACAAACTCAACACAAACCATCGCACAATAATTGGCGGAGGATACCTTAAAGAGATGTATCTGTTTGGCGTTTTCGGCCATATCAGACTTATTAAAGAAAATATGCTTAACACGGGAGAAGATAGTTTTGCCGCAGATTTTTTTAAACGATTTAACAGCGACAGACGCAGCATGCTTTACAGGTTTAACATCTATTTTGAAAAAGAGTGGCAAAAGGGGGTAGCAACCTGGTTAAGCTTTAACAACGATAAACTGCGACAAGGTATATATACTCCTTTTATCCATGATGGTGAACCGGTAAGTTATATTTACAACAATTCGATGAGTTTACGACTTCGTTTATCGTGGAAACAAAAAATTTCTGACAGGTTTTTACGTAGATATTATCTTACTACTTTTTACCCCGTTATTAATATTGTCGGCACCATTGGCCGGTACAAGGTTGCCGCTTTAAGCCGTAAATATTTCAAACTTCACGTTACTATTAAGCAACAGGTTCCCATGGGATTTATGCGTTTTAAATATGTTTTTGAAGCGGGATATATTTGGGGTAAGGTTCCGTATCCGATGCTGGAGATTATTCGGGGGAACGATACTTATGGCGATTCCAAGTACCGGTTTAACCTGTTAAACAGTGCCACGGCCGCTACCGATAAATACTTCAGCTTTATGGCAGAACATCATTTTAACGGACTGATAATGAACACTGTTCCGTTGATTAAAAAACTTAACATCCGAATGGTTGTTTCGGCTAAATATTTGTTGGGATATCTTAGCAACAAGCATCAGGAGGTACTGCAATACCCCTGGAATATGGATATTCCCGGCAAACATTATCTTGAGTTAGGGGCCGGATTTGAGAATATCTTGCAGTTAATTCGTATCGAAGGTATCTGGCGACCTGTACCGGTAAACTATCCGGGAATGCCCAGATACGGGATCCGAATCCGATTTGATTTTTCGATGTAATCTTTTATTAAAGTTATTTAAGGTTAACCGGTTGAAATCAGGTTCAACAACAAGTCAGTATGGGGGTGCTAAACAAAACAGCCATTCACTTTCTGAA
>CAZKGB010000148.1:0-6674 GCA_964551935.1 uncultured Lentimicrobiaceae bacterium
GGTAGTCCCCACCGGTTTTTCGTTGGTGCCGCCACCGGGGCCTGCAATACCCGAGGTTGCCACGGCATAATCGGTGTCAAATTTGCGGCGGGCACCCGTAGCCATGGCTTCCACAACGCGCTTGCTTACCGCACCATGTTGCTCAATCTCCTCTTCCGGTACCTCCAGCATAGTTATTTTAGCCCGGTTGGAGTACGAAACCACCGATCCCGTAAAATAGTTTGAACTGCCTGCAATGGAGGTTATCAGCTCGGCAATATAACCGCCGGTGCAGCTTTCAGCGGTTGACATCGTTGCGTTGCTTCGTGTTAACAGTTGCCCTATTACCTCTTCCATGGTAACATCATCATAGCCGAAAATCAGGTCGTCAATAAGTGGGTGAAGTGCTTCTATTTGTTGGTCGATTTCTTTACGAAGTTTCGTTTCATTTTCTCCTTTAGCGGTTAAGCGCAACCGCACTATGCCCGGTTGTGGCAAATAGGCCAGCTTGATGTGGCCGGGCAGGTTGTTTTCCCAGTGTTTAATTTTTTCTGCTAAAAACGACTCCCCCAGCCCGGTGGTCATCACCGTTTTGTAAACAATAGATTTTAGCTTAAAAAACTCCTTTAATCTTGGGATAACCTGCTCCTTCATCATCACCTTGGTTTCAAAAGGAACGCCCGGCATCGACACAAATACTTTGTGGTTCTGTTCAAACCACATCCCGGGTGCCGTGCCGTTTTTGTTAAAAAGAGGGGTGCATTTTTCGGGGATAAGTGCCTGTTGACGGTTGACTTCACTTACTTCAAAATGGCGTGCCTTAAAAATAGTTTTTACCTGCTCGAAGGTGGGTTCGTGAAAAATCATCTCAGAGTGAAAATAGGCTGCCAACACTTTTTTGGTAATGTCGTCCTTGGTGGGCCCCAGTCCTCCCGTCATCAAAATAATGTCGGCTCGTTGGGCGGCTTCGTCCAACGCTTTCCTGATGGCTTTTTCTTGGTCGGAGATGGCCGTAATCTGAACTACATCTACTCCGGCCAGGGTGAGTTCCGTGGCCATCCAGCTGGCGTTGGTGTTTACTACCTGGCCTATTAACAACTCGTCGCCAATATTTATTATTTCCGCTTTCATTTTGTTTTGTTTAATTTATCGTAATTTACCACACGCTTTTAATCTTCATCATCACCTGAATATTTTGGTGTTATGGTTAATACCGGAGTCGACGACTTACGGATTACGGAAAATGCGTAAGCACTCATAAAATATTTTACAAGCGGGCGTTCCGACTGGGTCATAATCATAATCAAATCGATATCGTTGTTGTTGGCATACTTAATCACCTCAATCAAAAACATCTTTTTACCGCCACCTTCCGTTGAAATAAACTTGGAGATTGTTTTAATACCTTCTGCCTCAATTTGTTGGATGGTTTTTTCCATCAAATCGAGTTGTCGCCGACTTATTTTCTCTTTCTTTTTCCAAACAATCGAAATGACATGAACCGTAGCGTCAAACGCTTTGGCCAGCTTAATGGCGTACAAAACCTTTTGTTGAATGCGTTTGGTAAAATCAAGAGGTAGCAAAATATTTTTGACAAACGACAGGTTTCCTTCCCTGAAAGTGATGACCGGTATGGGTGAGAGCCTGATAATTTTACCGGCAACGGTACCCAATTTAGGTTTGCTGATGGCTTTTTCTTCTCGCTCTCGCGTTCCCATGATGATAAAATCGGCACCAAACTCTGCCGCCACCTTTAATATTTCTTTGTAAGGTTTGCCTGTCTTTACAACGATTTCAACATTAACATCATCCTTTTTATCTGTTTGGTCAATCAGGTTAAGAAGTTCGTTTTTAACCATTTGAATAACATCATCCTTTACAATAACTTCGGCAAGTCTTTCGGAGCGCTCAATAACATGGAGAACAATAATATTGTAGCGATAGTCGATGGTGTGGTTAAGAGCGAAAGTTAAGGCAGCACGAGATTCAATATCGAAATTGAAAGGAATTAGCACGGTAGGCCTGTGGTTGTTCATGGTTTTATTATTAATTGTATTTTTGCAAAATTATTCAAAAAATGAAACCATGAGAAAGATGAAAAACGCGGAATTGGTACTCAACTCAACTGGTGCAGTTTATCACCTGAATTTATTTCCCGGTGATGTGTCAGAAACGATATTTTTGGTAGGGGACCCCGGAAGAGCTAAAATTATTGCCGATCATTTTGATGAGATAGAGCTTAGTAAGTCGAACCGTGAAATAAATACTTTTACCGGTTACTACAAGGGAAAGCGTCTTTCGGTTCTTTCAACAGGAATGGGTACCGATAATATTGAAATTGTGGTCAACGAGCTGGATGCTCTCTTTAACATCGATTTTAAAACAAAACTTCCAAAGGATACCGTTACCTCGTTAAACCTGATCAGAATTGGAACTTCAGGGGCGCTGCAGGCTGATATCCCGGTTGACCAAAGTTATGTGGTTTCTGCCTATGCACTGGGGCTCGACGGCCTGGCCTGGTTCTACGAAGACGGCCCTCACGTTATTGAAGAGGCACTTACCAACGAGTTTATTGATACCATGAAATGGGATGCTGACCTTCCTAAGCCATACGCTATCAAAGGCTCGGATTATTTAATAAAAACACTGTCGGGCGACTGGAGAAAAGGCATCACCTTAACGGCTCCGGGGTTTTATGCTCCTCAGGGAAGAGAGCTCCGGCTTAAAGTTAAAGATAACACCATTATCGACAGAGCCCGTCAATTTGGATTTGAAGGCTATCAGGTTACTAATTTTGAGATGGAAACTTCGGCACTCTACTCCTTATCTGCCATGCTTGGCCATGAAGCCATGACGGTGTGTGATATCATTGCCAACCGAATTAGCGACAATTTCAATCCCAATTATAAAGTCAGCATGGAAAACCTGATACAAGAGATGCTTGACAGGGTGTTGGAATTGTAGATAAATACCCATTCGTGAAAAAGCTTATTAAATACGTTGTTTTTTTACTATTGGCCGGTATTATTGCCTTCGGCTTGTTTCTGGGCTGGATAACCTGGGTTGAATATTCACCTGAACCGGTGGAAACCTTAGCTATTCCCGTTAAAAATTCCAAACCTTTAAACAGGGATACATTTAACCTGATGAGCTGGAATATCGGTTACGCGGGTTTGGGTTCCGAGATGGATTTCTTTTATGATAACGGGAACCGCACGCGTTCAACCCGCGAGAAGGTCAGGCAGCATGTTGACAATATCAAGCACTTTGTAAAAGATAACGACTCCATCGATTTTTGGTTTATTCAGGAGATTGATGTCGATTCAAAACGCAGCTGGCAAATTAACGAAGTGGAGGAGATGTCAACCCTTCTGGATGATAATTATGAGGTTGTTTTTGCCAAAAACTACGACGTGCCTTTCGTGCCTGTCCCGTTTACCGACCCCCTGGGGCATGCTAAATCGGGCATATTATCGGCCTCAAAATACCCCTTTAGTGAAGCAACCCGTTATGCTTACCCTCTGATTGCTCCCTGGCCACAGCGGCTGTTTCTTTTGCACCGGTGTTACACCTTGTTACGATTTCCTTTGGAAAAGGGCAACGATTTGGTGATTATCAATACCCACAACACGGCCTATATTTACGACAGCACTTTGCGAATGAAGGAGCTGAACCTGCTGCGTAATAAAATGATAGAGGAGTATTCAAAAGGAAATTATGTCATTACCGGCGGCGACTGGAACCAAAATCCTCCCGGTTTTCGACCTGCCGGAAATTTTAACGGACAGCATTTTGTGCCGGCAAAATTAAGGTTGGCTTCTAATGCTTTTCCCAAAGGGTGGACTGTTGCTTACGATTCGGTTGCCCCCACGAATCGTCAGAATGATAAACCCTTTGTAAAAGGGGAAAACGGTACTACCGTTATCGATTACTTTATTTTGTCTCCCAATGTTGAGTTGCTTACGGTTAAAAACCTCGATTTGAATTTTCAGGACAGCGACCATAATCCTGTTTTTGCCAAAGTAAATTTAAAGGAGATGCATTAGCTTGTTATTACCCTTCTCCACCCGGCAACTTCTTTTGCTATTCTGTTAAGTTATACTATTTTTGCCATCCAATTTAGAATCAATTTTAATATGACTGCTTACGATGTGGAAATCATGGCTCCGGTGGGTTCGTACGAATCGTTGATGGCTGCTATTCAGGGAGGTGCCGACTCGGTTTACTTCGGTATCGGAAAACTGAACATGCGTTCCAACTCTTCCAAAAACTTTACCTTAGACGATCTGGTTAAAATTTCTGAAATTGCCAAAGAGCATGGTTTGCGTACTTACATCACGCTTAACACGGTTATCTACGATGAAGAGCTGGAGGACATGAAGAAGATTGTGGATGCGGCCAAAGCCAACAACATCACTGCTATCATTGCTTCCGACCAGTCGGTTATTCAATATGCTTACCGGCAGGGGATGGAAATCCACATGTCAACACAGGCCAACATCACCAACATGGAAGCGGTAAAATACTATTCGCAGTTTGCCGATGTGATGGTTACCGCCCGTGAGCTTAACCTCAATCAGGTTAAATACATTACCACGCAAATTCGCGAGCAAAACATTACCGGCCCTTCGGGCGAATTGGTACAAATTGAAATTTTCGCGCACGGAGCCTTGTGTATGGCCGTTTCCGGAAAATGTTATCTCAGTCTTGATAATCTGAACTCATCGGCCAACAGAGGAGCCTGTCTGCAACCCTGTCGCCGTAAATACATTGTCAAAGATAAAGAGAGCGATTTAGAGCTTGAAATAGATAATGAATACATTATGTCGCCCAAAGACCTTAACACGGTAGCGTTGCTTGATAAGATGCTGGATGCCGGTGTCAGGGTTCTTAAGCTGGAAGGCCGCGGCAGATCGGCCGAGTATGTGAAAACGGTGGCAGCGGTTTATCGTGAGGCGGTTAATGCATGGTTTGATAATGAGTACACGCAGGA
Source organism: uncultured Lentimicrobiaceae bacterium (assembly GCA_964551935.1). Lineage (GTDB taxonomy): Bacteria > Bacteroidota > Bacteroidia > Bacteroidales > F082 > B16-G9. The sequence continues at coordinate 4,973 of CAZKGB010000148.1, forward strand.
GAAAATTGACGAATGGAATAACCGGCTCTCAACTGTTTATAACCGGGGATTTTGGGATGGATACTATATGGGTCGCAAAATGGGCGAGTGGACTGAAAACTACGGAAACCAGGCAACACAACGAAAACTTTACGTGGGTAAAGTTACCAACTACTTTAAAAAAATAGGGGTAGCCGAAATAAAGGTTGAAGCCAATATACTTTCACTTGAGGAGGAGATAAAAGTAATCGGACCCACTACCGGTGTTTACGAGGACACGGTTTCGGAAATAAGGCTGGACGATGGTACCGTGGTAAACGAAGCTCCCAAGGGTAGTGTTTGTTCTATTAAAACTACCGATGTGTTGCGCCGGGGTGATAAAGTTTATAAAGTTGTTCCGGCAGATATAACGGTTCCAAATTTGGTTCAACGGTAGAAAAGCAGTTGTTTATCGGTTGACTTGAAAGCATAAAAAAAGCCACGTTTTAGCGTGGCTCTTTTTTTTATGCAAAATAAAATCTTGTATCTTTAAAAGAATTTAATTCTGTTATCGGTAATGTCAGTAGCTTTTTCAACAGCTCTGTAAGGAAGGTCGTTGTTAACCGAATTGGCAAACTCCCGTTCCATTTTTTTAACAGCTTGCTTATAACTCTTTTCAGCATTAGAAGCAGTAAGACTGTTAAGCTTTATCACGTACACACCAACTCTGTCGACAATAGGTTTTGAAACAGCTCCTTTATTTAATCCAAAGCTGGTGCCAATGGCTTTTTGCTCTCTTCCGTAACTTCCAAAACTACGGGCAGAAAATACCAAAGCATTATCCTGCTCAATCGGAAGGTTCATGTTTTTTGAAATTTGATTCAGGTCGTTGCCATAACTTTTCATCTTCTCGGCAATGTACTCGCCTTTCTTTTGATTAAGTACCGCACGGGTAAGCATCGATTTAATTTCATCCAACGCCGGAATTCCTTTGTCGCGTTTTTCGGTAACTACTGCTACCATGTAAGCATCATCCAGGTCAAAAACTTCTGAAACATCACCAATCTCTGTATTGTCGTTAAAAGCCCATTTGACAATAGGTCGTACATTATCGTATCCTCTAATGGTGCTGGTCATTTCGTTGATTTTAGGCTGCGACAATTTGTTGAGATGCATCTCTTTAACGGCTTTGTTAAATTGCTCACGGGTTTTACTTTCGGAAGCCAGTTTTGAAGCATTGGCAAACACATTCTGATAAGTTGCGTTGCTTGGTACAACCTCCATGGTCAGCAGGGCCACTTTAACTTTCTTAACTTTATCTTTTTTGCCGGTTACTTTAATTACATGAAAACCGAAAGGAGTTTCAGCCAAGGTAACTTTTCCGGTTTTGGTATCAATACAAGCCTGATTAAAGGCCGGAACCATGGCACCATCAGCAAACCAGCCTAAGTCGCCGTTGTTTGTTTTGGCTGAAGGATCGTCGGAATATTTACCGGCGAGTGTTTCAATTTTCGAAGGTTTCTTTTTAATTACATTCAGTAAACTGTCGGCTAGTTTTTCAGCCTCTTCTTTGGTGCGCGAAATGGCGGGGTTTGCTCTGTAGGCACCTTTGTAAGATATTAAAATGTGACTGGCCTTCATCGAGTCGGGTCGCATGGCAACATCCATCAGACGTGCTAAATGGTAAGCGTTATCAGTAAACCAAAAATCAGATACAAAACCGGGTTCTTTGGTAAATAATACC
>CAZKGB010000149.1:0-6656 GCA_964551935.1 uncultured Lentimicrobiaceae bacterium
GCCCGGGATTTTGCTTTAATACCTCCTTTTCAACAAAAAAGCCCTGCACTCAGTGTGCAAGGCTTTTACTTTGTCGGGGTGAGAGGATTAACCTTGTTGATCCATTGTAGGGGGGCACAAAGTAAAAGCCTAATCCGCTACGCGTATTTTGGACATTTTCGCTGTCAAAAACACAGAAGAGTACTTCTGTGTTTTATCCAACAAAAAAGCCCTGCACTCAGTGCAAGGCTTTTACTTTGTCGGGGTGAGAGGATTCGAACCTCCGACCTCGTCGTCCCGAACGACGCGCGCTAACCGGGCTGCGCTACACCCCGAAATAAAAAAAGAACTCTAAAATATTAAGCTTTCGTGCCTAAACTCGTGGCGCTAACCTCCCGAAGGCTTTTCTCCCGAAAACTTGCGGGGGCAAAATTAACAATAGCTTTCAAATAATACAATGGTAATGAATATTTATTTTTTTACGATCCAATAGTAGGGATTTTGTTTTTGTTTTCCGTTCCACACCTCAAAATGAAGTTCGGTTTTTCCTTTCAAATTAGTATGAATACGGCCGATGGCCTGTTTTGTTGAAACCTCTTCACCGGTTGAAACAAAAACCTGCTCAAGATTTGAATAAACCGTAAACCAATTACCATGTTTAATAATAACGGCTTTATTTGTGTTGGAAATGGTGGCCACACTAACCACTTTTCCTTTAAAAACAGCACGCGCATTGCCCGCTTTTCCGGTAGCAATATTGATGCCGTTGTTTTTTATCATTACATGCTTTAGTACCGGATGAGGATGCGTGCCATAAGATTCGGAAATAAAACCTCGTGCCGTGGGCCAGGGCAACCTGCCTTTATTATTTCTAAACTCCTCAGCCAGTTTTTTCTCTGCCGGCGTAAGCGTATAACTGCTTTTTCCGGAGGAACTCTTTTTTGCTTTTGTTTCAGAAGCAATAATGTTTTCAATCTGACGATTAAGTTTTCCGGCCTCTTTTCGTTTTTTACGAAGCTGCGCCCGCAACTGTTTTTCTTTTGTGGATAAGTTCGCACGCACTTTGTCCTTTTCACGCTGATTATTTTCCAGTTTCGAAAGTTGAGCGTTTTCCTTTTCCAGCAGCTTGCTTTTTTCGGTTTTTTGCACGTTGTAATCGGTTAACTCTTTTTGCTTGATGGTCTCCATCCTTTTAATCGAGTCGGCCTGGTGGCGAATAAACGCGGTTAGTTCATCCAAATATCTCAAGCGCTGATAAGCCTGATTAAGGTCTTCGGCCGAAAAGAGAAAGATTAGCTTATCCAGGTTACTGTTGTTTCGCGACAGAAAAACCACCACCTGAGCATACTCCTCTTTAAGTGATGCCAATTGTTTATCCATGTTGTTAATACCTGATTTGGTATTGGAAATTTTCTTCTCCAAAAAAACAATCTCTTTTTTTAAGGTCGCAATCAGCTCGTTGCGTTGATTTATTTTTTGCTGAATCAGCTGAAGCTCATAGAGGGTGTTTTTTTTATTTTTTCGGGTTTCAGCTAACAGTTTGTTGGTATAATTAATTTCCTGTTCAATTTTTTTCGTTTTGCTTTTAAATTATCTGATTTTTTTTGTGCCATTGATTGATGGCTAAACAACACCATTAACAATAAAACCATTATACCGGCAAAAGCCGCATGATAGCGCTTCTCCCGGTTTTTAATAATAGTTGTTGGTTTGAAACACATAAATATCAGTTAAAAAGCGTATTTATACTTTGAAGGAATACGAAACGGAAAACGCAGTGATTCGCCAAAATGAACTTTGTTGTAGTTTACATCAATTACAATATCGTTGTCGGCAAAAATGGATATTTTAATTCTATAGGGGAACATTTTCCCGTCCGTTTCGCGATAATCATCATATTGCACCACCAGTTTCTTTTTATCGTTTCCTATCTCGTTCATTTCCAAGCGTCTCATTCTGAAATTAACCGGATCGAGCCAAACTTTTTCGACAATAACATTGGTTGGAGACTTCCCTTTTTTAATCTTTCTTTTAACCTTTCTTTTTTTCTCCATGGTTAGCAGATACATGTTATCATCGGCTTTAACGCTAAAGTTATCAAGTTTATAATAGGGCAATTCGTTGGCTAAAATCATCGATTGAACAATAACATAATCGATGGTGGTACTGATTAGCGTATCGAGCATCTGATATTCACCCGTGAAATAGGTTTTGTTCAGCCTGTTAATAAACTTGATTGAATCCTGTGTCAGAATAAGTCTGGCAGCCTCGATGCCCATGGCCGGTGAAAAGGATATCCATAAAATACTATCCTCACGGATACGCATTTGACCTCGTAAACTGGTGCTGGATTTTTCGTTTTTATAGGTAAGACTTAGCTTTGCCGAAAGGTCGTTAAAAGAGAGTGTATTTTCTTTCATCTTGATTCGCAGATACTCAAAGCCGTATTTTTTCAGGTTTTTTTTGGCTGAAACCCTTTTGGTAGAGCTACACGATGTGGTCCCCATGGTTATCGCGACCAAAAAAATCAATACTATTGGAGAAGCTATTATTTTTTTTACTGAATTCACTATTTACTGTTTTTGAGCAATCCCGGTTTATTTTTTATATTTTTTTGCTTTCTGCAAATATTCCTTCGCTTCTTTGGTGCGCCCCAGTTTTTCAAGAATTTTCCCATAATGTTCCAACACGGTTCCGTTGGTGTCGCCACCATTTTTCAGCGCCTCATCCTGCCATTTAAGAGCCTGCTCGTAATTTCCCTGCTGATAAAGAACCCATGCATAGGTGTCGATATTATTAACATTTTTGGGATCAAGATTTACCGCGTGCCTGGCCATCTGCTCCGCCTTGGGCAGTTGCTTTTTTTGCAACGAAAGGTAATAGGCATAGTTGTTTAAAACAATTGAGTTGGCAGGGTTTATCGAAAGCACATTATCGTACGACTGAAAGCAGGCATCATAGTTTTTGAGCTGATAATAAATCTCACCCAAATAGTTGTAAAACTCTTCCAGCAGTTTTTGGTTTCCGGCAACAAACTCTTTACCTGTTTCCAAACTGTTGGCTGCTTTTTCGTACTGTTTTAATTGATAGTAAGCGATACCGTTCATTAAATAAGGCAATGGCTGATTGGGGAACAAGTCTATCACATTGTCCGTTTCGCGGGCAAGATCTTTGTAATTATTCAGGTACATATCGCAAAAAAGCAACTGCTCCCAAACAGCATAATTTAACGAGTCCTGACTTAAAACTTCGGCGGTCAGTTTACGTGCCTGTTTATACTCTTCGTTTTGGTAAAGTAACGATGCGTACAACGATTTAGCCATGGGATCGTCAGGGTGAACCCTTATTAAAATCTGTGATAATTCAAGGGCTTGTTTTTTCTGGATTTCATCAAGCGAACCGGAGTAATAGGTAGATAGAAGTTTTATTTTAGTTTGCAGCTCGAGTTGTTTATTCTCCATTCCCAACTTTAGTTCGTCAAACGATTTTTGATAATTGTTTCGTTTTCGATAAAAATCGGCAAGAGAGATGTGAACATAAGGGTCGTTGGGATTAATTTTTTCAATTTGCTGATAAGCCCAAATAGCTTTGTCGTCCATTTTGTTTTGAGCACAATACTCGGCCATTAAAGCATAATAGCGGGTTTCCTGCGGATTGGTGCTAATAAGTTTTTCGTACTCTTTAACACCACTTTGGTAATCGTCCAGCTGCGAATAGACTTTAACTTTTTGCAACATCAATGGTTCGGTAACACCTATCTGCTCTTCAATTTTATCGTACTCAACCGCGGCTTTTCGATAATCGCCCGTAAAAACATAGGCATAGGCCAACTCGTATAAAAAGTTTAAATCGTCAGGATATTGCTCAACCAGCTCTTCGTATGTTTTAACATACTCATCGTACTTGCCTTCCTGTTGGGCTATTTTACCGTAAGCAGCCTTGTACCATCTGTTTTTACCGTCCAGAGAAACTGCTTTTTTTGCCAGTTCGTAAGCTTCGGAAGATTGCCCGTAAGCAACAAGCAGTTTGGCTTTTTCAAAAAGAGCGGCAGGGTCGTTGGGGTCAATTTCGAGTGCCTTGGAAAAAAAATCTAACGCCTTCTCGAAGTTTCCGGCTTCCTTTTGTATTACCCCTTTGGCAAACAGGTCGGCTTCCTGAGAAGCTTCCTTTTGTGTTAATTTATGGTTTTCATCTAGAGCGCTTTTTTGAACGGTGGAACAGGATGTAAAAGCTATTATACCGGAGAAAAAAATTGCCACTATTACAGTAAACTTCATTTTAATAATTTTGGTTTTCATCAATCACTATTTGCCGGTGTGTCCAAATCCGCCGGCGCCACGTTCGGTTTCACTTAGCACCTCAACCTCTTCCCAGTCGGCCTGCACATGAGCAGAGATAACCATTTGTGCCATTCTGTCGCCATCGTTGATGGTATAGTTATCGTTGGACAAGTTAACCAAAATAACCCTGATTTCACCTCTGTAATCGGCATCAATGGTTCCGGGTGTGTTAAGCACGCTGATGCCGTGTTTAACAGCCATCCCGCTACGCGGCCTTACCTGTGCTTCGTAACCAACAGGCAGCTCCATAAATAGTCCGGTAGGTATCAACACTCGCTGCAGGGGAGCCAACTCTACGGGTTTATCCAGGTTGGCACGTAAATCCATTCCGGCAGAAGCTGATGTTTCGTATTGAGGTAACGGGTGTTTTGATTTGTTGACAATTTTAACTTTCATAGGATTGATTAATTAACTGTTTCAGTAAATTATGTTGATCGGCATTATCATAATTTTTTACTAAAAAGGCAAAAATAGTCAAAAAGAACTAAGTCAGGTAGTTGAAGACTGTAACATATATTATCGTATAAATCATTATAATATACTGAAATAAAAAGAGATGCGACGGATTTAGCGCAATTCCCGAAAGGGTTAATTATTCCTAAAAATTAGCGATTACTGCCGCACAAACCATCTTTTCTTCTCGGTAAGCAAAACAAAAACGGCGAATAAAATGATAAATCCGGTATTAATGGCAATGGTAATAATTGTATTGTTTACATGAATAATACCTGCCGTAAAGTAGATTAAAACAGCCACCAGCGTGTAGATTAAAACTTTTGCCACATTGTAAGGAACCGGGTAAACTTTTCGTCCCCAGAAATAGGAAACAACCATCATGGTAAAATAACAGGCAAAATTGGCCCAGGCGGCACCTATGTATCCGTATTTGGGAATTAACACCACGTTTAGTGCAATGGTAATGGTGGCTCCCAAAATAGCAATAATGGCTCCGTAAAGGGTTTTGTTGGTTAGTTTATACCATACTGACAGGTTGTAAAAAACACCTAAAAACAATTTGGCCGCTAAAATAATGGGTACAATAACTAACCCTGCCCTAAACGCGGGACCCACAAAGTATTTAAAAATCTCAATATTAAGTGTTACCCCCAAAAAGATAAACCAAACAAAAGCCACAAACCAATTCATCACCTGGGCATAAATTAATTTTGAGTTGCGTTTCTTTTCTTCGGCAAAGAAAAAGGGCTCAAAAGCATAACGAAACATCTGAATAAAAAGCATCATCAGGATGGCCAGTTTATAATTGGCACCATAAATACCCAGTTGACTCTCGGCAGTAGCAGGATTGGGTAACAGGTATTTCATCAGAATTTTATCGGCCACTTCGTTTATCATTCCGGCCAACCCGATTACCAAAACAGGCAGGCTGTATTTTAACAATCTTTTTAACAGACCGATATCCTTGTTAAAACTAAATTCTTTTACTACAGGTAAAACCATAACCAGTGTGGCCAAAGATGCTATTACGTTTGAAACAAATACCAATCCCACGTTAGTGGTTAAGTAGTAAGGGAAGTAGTGAGCCGTTTCAGAGGCAAGAATCTTTGGAAACACCACCAGTAACAATATATTACTCGAAATATTTATCACCACGCTTGCCACCCGAACGGCCGAAAATATTTTTGCTTTACGGTGAAACCTGAGCCAGGCAAACGGAAGCGCGGTTATGGCATCAATAGAAACAATAAACACCAACATCATAATGTATTCGGGATGCCCGGCGTATCCCATGGAAGTTGATATCGGGTCGATAAATATCCAAATAAGTACAACAAAAGTTAGTGCGGCAAACAAGATGAATTGAAATCCGGTGTTAAAAACTTTTTGCGGGTTGCTACTTTGATTAGCATATCGAAAATAGGCAGTTTCTAAACCAAAAGTGAGAAAAACCACTAAAAAGGCGATATAGGAATAGAGCTCCGTTATCTGCCCGTATTCGTTTTGGTTAAATACCAGATAGGTATAAAACGGCACCAACAAGTAGTTTAACAGCCTTGGGATAATGGTTCCCAAACCATAAATGGCTGTTTCTCCTGCAAGACGTTTTATTGGGTTGTTTGACATATCGCGGCAAAAGTATCAAAAGGCTTATTACAAACGATACCGGTAACCGATTATTATTCTACCGCTTTTAAATGCAGTATAAACTCGGTTCCTTCATCCTCTCTGGAGGTAAAAGCTATCGTCCCTCCCATTTCAGTTAATATGTTTTTCACGATGGCAAGCCCCACACCCGTTCCTCCACTTTTGGTTGTAAAATAAGGCTGAAAAATACGGCTCTTCATCTCATCAGGAATTCCCCGGCCGTTATCTGAAATT
>CAZKGB010000150.1:0-6636 GCA_964551935.1 uncultured Lentimicrobiaceae bacterium
TCGAATGAAGCCTGTACTTTTTTAAAACGGGATGTACCGATAATTACCCACGTTACCAACGACAGCACCGACATCAACGCCGGAAGGGTTAAAGTTATTTGGGCAAAACCTACCGAGCTGGACACGCTGCAATATCCGGGCCCGTACCAATACACTTTATTCCGTAATAATGGTATTTCGTGGAACAACCCGGTGGAGGTAACCGTACTTGATGGTATGGATGACACTACGTGGCTGGATGCTTCGGTAAACATGAACACCAATAACCAGTCGTACAGCTACCGTGTTGACCTTTCGAGTAAAACGGTTGGCTTTATCGACAGCTCGCAGGATGCCTCCTCCCTGTTTTTAACGCTTCATCCTTATAACAAAGCTTTGCGTTTGTCGTGGTCGTTTAAAGTACCCTGGATTAATGAAAAATACATTGCTTACAGAAAAGATCCGGGAAGTAGCGACTTTATCGTGTTGGATACTGTTACAGAAACCACCTATCTCGACAGGGGATTGGAAAACTATCGGGAGTATTGTTATTATGTAAAAGCCATCGGCCATTATTCGGTACCCGGGATTATTGACCCTTTGATTAACCTGTCGCAAATTGCCTGTGGAGTTCCCGACGACAAAGAACCTCCCTGCAAGCCTGTTTTAACAATTTCAACAGACTGCGACAATAGCGAAAACACGCTATCATGGAACCTGCCTTACGATAGTTGCAACTATGATGTGGCCAAATATGTAGTTTATTATTCGCATCCCGGAATGGATAATTTCACGCCACTGGATTCGATTAATAACCCTTACGACACAACCTATATTCACAACAACCTCGATAACGTGGTGGGGTGTTATGGTGTTATCGCGGTAGATTCAGTAGGAAACCGCAGCGAAATGTCGGATATTACCTGTGTAAATTACGACGCCTGTCCTGCCTGCGACCTTCCCAATGTTTTTACCCCCAACGACGATAATTTTAACGACCTGCTAAGGCCCATCAACAAAAACCCCAAGGCCACGGTAGATCATATTGAGCTATCCATTTTTAACCGGTGGGGTGTAGAAGTGTTTTATACCGAAGACCCGCTGGTAAAATGGGACGGGAAAAATCAAAAAACGGGTAAACTGCTGCCCGATGGCACCTATTTTTATAAATGTAAAGCTTACGTAGAATCGAACGATGGAATGATTACCACAAACCTGCAGGGGTCGATAACGATATTAACGGGGAGATAAATAATAAAACCTGAACGAATATTGGTCTCGGAACGTGAAACGGAGAAATATTTTGAATTTAAACAACAAAGTAAAATAAATGAACGGGATATCATTCTCTCGAGAGTTCATAAGTCAGGTTACTTTATTCCGCAGTTTGATAAATTTCGACCACTTGACACCTTAGGTATTATTCGTGGAAATTTAACAAAAAAGGGTATTCAAGAATTTGTTGAATCCTTATGGAGCAGCGGCTCCATCGGATTTGTTAATTTGTTTTATTTGATAACCACTTTTTTAGAATACATATTTCTATGGTTTGTTATTATTTGCATCAAATAAATTCCTCGGGCAATTCCTTGGGGTTGCCAATAAAATGAGTATGTTCCCGCTTTTTTGTTTCCCCTATAAACAGGAGCAACAATTTGTCCGTTTAAATTCAGAAGGTTTATTTCGGTATAACTATCTTCTTCAACAGAATAGGTAATCTGTGAGCCATTGACAACCGGATTAGGACCTATCAAAATTTTACCGTTTTCATTCGGTTTTTTGTTTTGTTGAACTCCAACAATATCATAACTTAAACGAGCAAGAAAATAATTATCATCCGCAACGCCATTGTCATCCAATTCCATCATCATACCCCCAACAAAAACATCCCTGGTTTCAGGTTCCAAAGCAACCGCTTTACCCCAGTCGGTAGCAACAAGTTGAGGGTCATCGCCATTTATTAAACTTAACCAGTAAATATTACCTGTTTCAGCTTCAATTTTAACCGTAAAAATATCTTCTAAATGTGGCCAACCGTTGTTCTCATACACAATAGCATAACCTGTTACAATAACATAGCCATCATCGTCATAAACAATATCTTCCGAAATATCGTTTGAATAGGAATCAATATTGTTAAAATCAAAAGTATGTTTCCATTCAATGGCCCCGGAAACACCATTAAAGCGGGCAATGGCAATATGAGGCCGGTAACTGCTATCGCAAATATTATCAAATACATATCCGGCTGCATAAACATTGTTTTGCTCATCGGTAGTAAGGTGATACGCTATATCGGTAGAATCAAGTTCGCCATTAAACGTATTCACCCATAAAATATTTCCGTTTTCTTTGTCGATTTTTGCTACGGCAAAGTCTTTTCCTGTCGGACTGTTTTCGGGGTGAGAATATCCGCAAACATAAAGAATACTATCGGCATTATGGGTTAACAATATATCTTTTGCCACTATTTGGGCATTGTAAATGCCGGGGTCGTCATGCCGCCAAAGTTCCTGTCCGTCAGATGCAATTTTTATTATTGAATAAAATTCATTGGTATCAATTACCTCTCCCACTGCATAAATATTGTTATTATTATCAATTACTGCATTACCTCCTACTCCGGAAATATTTCCATACTCTTTTTTCCAGAGGGTATCTCCATTTCCTCCCATTAGTTTGTAAATCGTAAAAAAATGATGGGGTTTATTATGAAAATATTTTTGTATTATACCTGTCGCAACAATGTCATTGTTATTATCGCAGTCCACAGAATAAGCCCAGTCTGCAACGCCCAGATTCGGGTCGCCGGCTATATATTTTATCCAAACCGGTGTTTGTTGTTGCTTATCGTATTTTACAATGGCACCGTCTTGTCCGGACTGGGCATCTACAGAAATACCGGCTGTAATCAGGAAACCGTTGCTATCGATGGTCATATCGTATGGTTTCTTTGGATAGCTGCCATTCCATGAAGTGACTTTATCCCACCATAATAGGCTGTCGCCTGATACATCAAATGCAACAATTCCGTAACTTTCATCTATTAATCCCGAACTGTATAATATACCCGAAGCGGCATCCAGGTACAGATTAGTACATAAATCAGCATCTTCATCACCTTTAAAATTCCATGTTTCTTTCCATTTGATAGTTGGAGCAGGATCGCTTAAAGGTTGATTTTTGTTTGTTTCACTCCATGCTACCGGATACTTAGCGGTTGTATTTTTTTGATTTACGTTTTGTAAAAAGCCGAGGGAATCCGTTTTGATTTTTGTTTGCAAATCACTGTTATCCCATGTTTGTGAATAACCCGTTCCGAAAAATATTCCGGTTACACAGATCAATAATAATTTTTTCATAATGCAATAATTTAAATTAATTAATATTTGATAAATTTCCTGTTCAATCTCCCTTTACTATTTTTTATACCAAGAAAATATATTCCTTTTTTTAGGAATGAGATATCTATTTGCGCTGTATTACCCTGAACATCAAAGTACTGAATTACTCTTCCTTCACCATTAAAAAGGGTTATCCCTTTTAAAGCCAAGCTACTTTCGACGGTAATACTATTTGACGCGGGATTGGGATAAACAGCTGTTGAAATCGAGCTGTTTTCGTGAAAGCCGACGATCTGTCCCAAATTGACTTTTTGTGTTTGAACAACCTCTTTTGAGGTGTGATTTTGTAAAAAAGCTACCAATTCACAATTTTCGAGAACATATTCAGAGGGAACATTTAAGGTAAACTGGAATTGCTTCGGTACATTCATGTCAAAACTTGAAATGCAACCAATGGTGTCGGGAAGTAATATTCTTGCAACGAAATTCAGTTCCGTCATATCTATGCCCCAATTATAAGGAATGTGCGATTCGGTAAGTGCTAAAAACAGATGCAAACTGTCTTCGGGATAATCATTAACTTTTGTAACGGTTACAACGGCCCAAAAGGTTGTGTCGGAAATTGAAGATTTGCCTGCCGCGATATCATCTATAACAAAAGAGGATGAATCTTCCATTCTGTCATAAACAAGGGGGTAATATTTAGGGTAAACACTACCATGATACGATCCGCCCATATAGGATGTATCGCCGTCAAAATAGGCTGTAGGCCATCCGTAAGTTTGATAATATTGGGCTCTGAATGCCGAAAAAACAGTATAAAAAGGATCAGCATTTAAAAAATTATGCCACTCTATTATAGCAACAGGATCGCCATTGGCAGTCAAATCATCGGCAGCCCGGGCAGCTCCCGAACACGCACCACAATTAACTCCTGTAGAAATTTCTACGAGAACCATGTTTCGGGCAACGCTAACGCCACGATGTGTTTTGTTTTTAAGTGTTGAATTTTCAGGAACCTCACTCTGCATCATTTTGCTTGTCGCTTGCGCAATAGTAACTTCAACTCTTACTAAAGAAAAAATGAGCATAAAAAGAATAATTTTTTTCATATTTACAGTTTAAGTGTTTATTATTTATATTTACTTTGAGTAGGAAACAATTCCAAATATTTTCGCATCTTTTGAACTGCTTCGCTTCGCGTAAATTTTTTTAACCATTTTTCTTTGTGTATTTATTGTCTGACGGCAGGCCTTGCTTGTTTTATGATAACTTTTTTATTGCTTTTCAAATAAATTAGACAGGTACTTAGAACCATAGTTGCCTAAAACCGAAATTTTTACACAAAATAATTGCACGATTGGCCTGCTTGCAAATGTTTTCAACGAAGCGGATAAAACTTTCAACAAATGAAGTCTGTTCGTAGTAAATGGTTCAAGAAAGACAAGAAATTTTTTTAATAAACACTACCGGATTCATTATAGCGGAATAGTAACTTTAACAATAAATTGTGATACAGTAATTGAATATAATTCTATTCATTCCATCTGTATTGTATGAACAGAACCGGTTTTGGTAAAACACTATAATGAATTGGCTTTGGGTACATTCCGGATAAACCGACAGGAAATTACTTTGTCATCCCGTACAACCTCATGCTATCGGTTATTAAAATACAGCAAGCGTTATAGACTATTCCATCAAATTCAAAAGCCCGCTTTACATCTCTACATTAAACACCTGTTTCACCAGCATTCCTATTCCAAAAGAGAGTAGTGCCACCCCCAGCGAAATAACCACCATACCGGAAAAGCGCCGGGAGAATTTTACATTTTTAGCCACGGAAATATAATAGGTATAAACCGCAATAATAAGAACCGTTATTACCAACATACCACCGAGCGCCCAATAGGAGTTATCCTGGATAAGATAGGGAAACACCAAAAAGGCAACGGTTACAATATAGGCCAGACCGGTAAACAGTGCCGACTTAACGGGGTTAAGCTCATCCCGCTCGTCTTCCTGCGAAGATAAGTAGCCCGAAGCGGCCATGGAAAGCGAGGCAGCAACTCCCATTACCAACCCCGTAACCCCAATCACTTTGTTGTTGCCAAAAGCGAAGGTCAGGCCGGCCAGTGTTCCGGTAAACTCCACCAGCGCATCATTCAAACCCAACACGATGGCACCGGCATAATTAAGACGATCGTCGTTAAGAATACCTATTAACTGTTGTTCATGAAGTTCCTCATCTTCTTTAATCGCAATCACCCCGGGCAGTTTATCGGCAATACTATCGTAAAACCGGCTTGCATCCTCTTCGCCTCTTTCCATCAAACGCAGTGAAAACGAAAGCCCAAACAACTTTGCCAACCGAAGATACTTTTTTACCTGTCGTTTATCGGGTTTCAACTCAACACCGGTTACTTTTTTCCAGAAATCGTAATGCTTTTTTTCATCCTCAGAAATCATCAATAAAATTTCCGTGTTCTTTTCATCTTTTGAAATGGCAGCCAGTTCCTGATAAATATAATATTCGGTTATCTCGTTTTGCTGCTGCTCCAAATAGCGAGGATTGACTGATTGGCTCATAACTACAATTATTTTCGGCAAAGATAGAAAGGTTTAAACAATTTTATAAAATCATTATCGTGAAGCAATTTTAAATTTAACGGTTAAACGCAGAATAACATCCAAAAAAAACCACCTGTAAAAAATTACAGATGGCCTTTTTATCATTACAAGAAAATTACTACCACCCCACGATGGTTATGCCTATTGTCCATGGATTTAACTCGGGACCACGTCCCTCTTGAAAAAAGCGATTGATGCCGTAGGTTGCAAACACGTTGAGCCAACCATAACCTATACCCACCCTTGCGTCAAATTTAAAAGGAGGTTGGTAAAAGCTGCTAAAGTTTTTTACAATATTTCTGCCGTCGCGATCGGGTGTACGGTAGATTTCAAATCCGGGTACACCCGTAACAGGATCGGTTAAACGATACTCTTTATCAGCTTCGTTAAAATATATTTTGGTGTGGGAAGTTACTCTGACGCCGGCTACACCGCCAATGGAAAGATGAAATCTGTGTTGCGGGTTTGTGCTTGCCGTTTGAAACTCAAACAACACCGGAACGGTAATATACATATTGGTTAGTTTTGTTTTTCTTACCGAAACACCCTCCATGTAGTAACCTTCAACGTTGGAAATTCCGTTAACAAGTTTGGTTTGATTACTAAAAAAGTAATTGTTGCACGACATCCCCAAACCGGTGAGCATCCCTACGGTACGCTGCTTGTTAAAAGAGATATCTTG
>CAZKGB010000151.1:0-6625 GCA_964551935.1 uncultured Lentimicrobiaceae bacterium
TAAAATCAGGGCTACTATGGTGTAATTTCTTTTCATTTTGTATATTTATTACATCTTTTTTTCAGTTCTATTTTTATGTTTCGTCACGTATCGACTATGCTCAGTGTGACATCTTACTCTGTTCAAAGACCTCCGACCTCGCTCATGGTGATACGTTTATAATATTCTTAACTACACTTTTATCAGCCTGAGCAAAGTTGAAGATCTTCCTGTTTATGTGGCTTTCTTTATTCATTGTATCCTTTCACTATCAGTTTAGTGTTTATGTTTATTAAATCTTTTTTATTGATCAATGCCGTTAACACCCTTTTTTCATGGGGCAACAACGAAACATAATTATCCGACCATAAAACAGGCAAAATAGTTTTGCCGGTTTTATCATTTACTATATTAGTGTGGATGAAGAATGCGATCTTATTACTGTTGTTTTCCAGTTTAATTGCAAAAAGAGCTTTACTTTCCTTATTCTTAAGTCTGCTTATGGTTGCCTTAACCCTAACTTTTGGAAGAGTGTTGAGTGCTGTAAAATCGGCATACTGTTTTGAAGGCGTATGAAAGTACCAGGTGGAGAGTTTTGCATCGTAATCAAGCACATCTTTTTTAGCAGACAACCAGTAAAAGTTGTTGTCAATTTCATTTCCACGGGCATCCATTAATCGCAAATCTAAAAAACAGACATCTTTATTCCACTTAAACGTTGGAAGCTGTAACAACAATTTACTGCTGTTGGCATTCAGACCGGTTTTAATCTCTTTCTCAAATTTGAGTTTTGAATTTTTGTTGTAAACCCTGATTTTTACCGTACAACCTTTTAAATTTTCAAGCCGGTCGTTGACTACAAAAAGTGAGTGCTGATCCGGGTTGTAAATAACATGATAAGGTTGTGATGCCTTTTTAGCACCGTAATAGGCTCCGTTGGGCATCAGGTAATAGTCGTAGAGCTGCCAGTACATCTCGGGCCAGGCTGAATTAAGCATCCACTGAATAACACCCGTGGCCTTGTACCTGTTGGCCGAAAACGCTTCAAACATGGGACGCATCAGCTCGTAATTTAACAGTTGTGCTTTTTTGGCAAAATCAGCCAACGAGTGTGCTTTTCCATAGCGTTTTTCCAAAGCCATAGCAAAACGATTCAAGTTATTAAACTCGTGACGGCCGCAATGATAATTCCAAACCGAATCGATAGGCCAGCGGTGTTGTTCACTCAACATCTTTTCAATACTCTCGACAGGCGGCACCTGCGCGCCGGGGCCGGTTTCGGTATTAAACCCGAAAGCGCCTCCGAATAGTGTATCGGCAAACCAGTAAACAGGAGGCTCGTAGGCATAAGGGCCGCGCATCTTTACCCCGGTGTTTCCATGGAGTGTTTTCCACTCTTTGGCCGATGGCAGATATACCCTTGTGGAGTCAAAATTCAAGAATGTCTCTTTATAGCGCAGTTCTAACGCCGGCTTTGGCTTGCAATCGCTGCCTCCGAGCCAGGCAAATATGGAAGGATGATTTCTTAACCACACCACCTGATCCTGCCAGGCCTGACTCATCATATCCACATCTTCAGGATTTTGAATACCCCCAAACTCTTCGCTGCAAGCTGCTCCAAGGTAATCTTCCCATTCCCAGTGGCAACTCCATCCGGCCATGATTAAAATCCCCATGCTGTCGCACATATCGTACATGGCCTCACTATTACCCCAAAAGCCTTCAAGACGGATGGTATTCAGATTCATATCTTGTACATACTCCAACTGGCTTTTTATCGATTCGCGGGTATCATCCAGCAAAAGCCGGTCAACCCATCCCCCACCGCGAATTAATATCTTCCGCCCGTTTATTTTAAACCCTCGATGTCCCTCCGCCGTAAAATAATCCGACACGGTTCTTATTCCAAAATTGATGGACTTTTCATCGAGCACTCTTCCGCTATCGTGAATCTCGAAAGAAGCATGATACAAATGAGGTTCCCCAACCGTATGAGGCCACCAAAGCTTTGGATATTGAATAATCAGCTCATCAAAGTCATCGGGAGTAAATAGCACTTTTTTTGTTTCTCCCCCTAAGAGCTCAACCGGCTTAACAAGCTTAAACCCGTCAATTTTCAAGACCACTTCCGTTAACACATCTACCTTTTCGTAGTTGGTAACTTCAACGGAAGCAGTCAGCCTGGCTTCATTTAAATCTTTACTCAAAGTGGTTACAACAAAAGGCTTATCAACACCACACCCTGTATTTACATCAAGCCAAACAGGTCTGAAAATACCCATCTCGGCATCAGGAGCCGGCGGATTCCAATCGACAAACCCCAACGAGAAATCGCCCTTACGAGGCGGGAACACCTCTACTGCCAACACATTTTTTCCTAAAATCAAATAGTCGGTTATATTGAAACTGAATTGCAGAAAAGCATTCCTGATAACCGTTGTATCTGCCACTAAATTCCCGTTAAGCCAAATATTGGCTTTATAATTTATGCCGTCAAATTTTAACAGCACGGTCGAGTTTTCCTCACTAAAATCAAAATTTGTACGATACCACCAGGAGGTCTTAAATGGTTTGTGAGAGATCTTTTCCAGATTATTATCCTGAAAAATATTTTTATAAACGCCCGCTTTTACCAAGATATTAAATACGGTAGCAGGAACGGTGGCATTGTACCATGATGTCGTATCGAGCCCTGTTGCACTGATTTTATCTCCCGTTAGCTGAACGACATCGGAACGTTGAATCTTCCAACTATCAGATAGTCGGACATCAATTACCGCACCCTCTTCCTTATGCAGGCAACCCGACATCATACCAAGCAAGAGAAACAAAAAAACACTTTCAATAATTAAATTGACTTTTTTCATACCTTATTATATATTATCAAGGCAATTACTTTGACGGCGTAAAAGTACATCCGATATTTTATTTATGCAATTATTTGCACTCTTTTTTTATCTTATTTATTTATCCCATGCAACAATTTAAACTTTATTAATTTATAACTGATTTAAATAGATGCCTGACAAAAGCAAGAATCAAAAGTCAAAACCATATTACTTGATTATATATCAATCTTTTAATTAATCTTTCTGAACAAAGTACAGTTTTTAAATTATCGAGGAATGTTAAAGATTTACCATTTTACATCGAATTTTTTTTGTTAAACTATTTGCACAAAGAATATTTTAATCTACTTTTGTATGCAACTTTTTGCACTTAATTAAATTAAATCAAAAGCAAAATGAAATATATTTACAGCGTATGCTTGATGCTAATCTTTGCTGTTACCGTTAAGGCACAAGTTACCGTGCAGGGGACGGTGTATGCAAAAAACAAGCAGGAAACGCTTCCCGGGGTTACCATTATAGTGAAAGGCAGTGCCACGGGAACAACAACGGATTTGGACGGCAAGTTCAACATCACCGTGAAGTCTGACGACACGCTTAAATTTTCATACATCGGTTATTTTCCTCAGGTTATCCCCCTGCAAGGCAAACAACACCTCGATGTGTTTATGGAAGTGGACAACAAATTGCTGGACGAAGTAGTGGTGGTTGGCTACGGGGTTCAAAAGAAAAGTGATGTAACGGGCTCGCTGGTTTCGTTAAGCGGAGACGAAATGCAGGAGACGCATCAGCAAAACATCGCCTCCATCATGCAAGGCAGAGCAGCGGGGGTTACCGTTACTTCCAACAGCGGGGCTCCCGGGAGAGAAGAAGAAATTAACATCCGGGGCATCAGCTCCATCAACGGGTCGCCACCCTTGTGGGTTGTTGACGGGGTTCCTACCAGCGCCAGCGTTAACCCGAAGGATATCGAAAGTATGGAAATTTTAAAAGATGCTTCTGCCACCGCTATCTACGGAACGAAAGGGGCCAACGGCGTCATCCTGATCACGACAAAAAAAGGCAGCAAAGGCAAGATGAACATCGATTACGAAAACAGGTTTTCATGGGGAAGTCTCTATAAAAAACTTAACCTTACCACGGCCAAACAGTGGGCAAAATTAAGATCCGAGGCATACAGTAACGCGGGACTCCCAATCCCTCCCGCGCTAGAACAACCTTATGGTGAAGGTACCGACTGGCAGGCTGCTGTTACACGCACCGCTGCCTCGATGAATCATTACCTCTCCTTTTCGGGAGGCTCTGAAAAACTAACCTGGTTTTTTAGCAGTAACTACAACAATCAGGAGGGAATCATCAACAAATCGGACGCGCAAGAGATCAGTCTGCGGATGAATACCAGTGCCAAAATGAATAAATGGCTCACCGTGGGTGAAAATTTTTCCTTTTCAGGAAATACAACCCACCTTGTAAATGAAGACGATGAATGGAATGCCATCATGATGGAAGCCATCGCCATCGACCCCATTACCAAGGTAATAAAAGAGGATGGTAGCTGGGATGGTTCCAAGTACAATACCATTGCGAACCCGGTAGCTCACCTTGATAGAACAAAAAACGAAAGCAAAGACTACTCGTTGGGTGGCGATGTTTTTGCAGATGTTACCTTTTTAAAAGATTTTGTTTTTACCTCCCGTTTTGGGTATTACCAAACTTTCGGCAACGGCTACGACTGGATGCCCACCTTTTTCGTTAAAACCGGTGAAGAAAATTCACAAACATCGGTATCCCGCGACTATTTCGAGGGTATCGATTGGGTTTCGAGCAACTATTTAACCTGGCAGCATCAATACAATAAAAGCAACATCAAGGTAATGGCAGGGATGGAAGCAGAGCGTAATTATTCCGAATGGTTCGGGGTAACCGCCACCGATCTTATCTCGGAAGCCGAACACCTTATCTTTATTGATAACGCTACCGGCAACCAGGCTGCATCGGCATACGGTTTGGCCAGCGATGTTCGTTACGTTTCCTATTTTGGCAGGTTAAACTACACTTTTTCCGAAAAGTACTTCTTCACAGCCAACTTCCGTCGACAAGGATCATCGATGTTTGGCCCCGACAATCGCTGGGGAAACTTCCCTTCGGCATCAGCCGGATGGAGGATTGACCGCGAGAATTTCATGAAGAGCATCAAGGTTATCAGCAGCTTGAAATTAAGAGCCGGATACGGAATGTCGGGCAACGATTTGGCACTGCAACCTTACTCTTACTATGCCACCTCCCAAACAGGTCAGCGTTATGTTATCGGAAACCAGATTGTTGACGGGGTCTCTTTCCCAAGAATCCCAAATAGCGAGTTGCATTGGGAAGAAAAGACCTCGTTGGATATAGGCATCGATCTGGCTTTGTGGGATGACAGATTTACCTTTACAGGAGACTTTTTTATCGATAAAACCGGCCAAATGCTGTACGATCCTGATTTGCCGGGTCATGTAGGAACACAACAGATGCCCTTCACCAACGTGGCCTCCATGCAAAACACGGGATATGAGTTCGTGATGGGGTATAAAAACAACTTCAAAAAACTTAAATACAGTTTTAAATTCAACTTCAGTCATGTTAAAAACGAGGTACTTGATTTAGGTAGCGCCTCCTACATTCCCGCGGTAACCTTTATGCAGCTCGGGTACATTTCGCACACCGAAGTGGGACATCCCATGGCCGCTTTTTACGGCTATATTACCGATGGACTCTTCCAAAATCAGGCAGAAGTAGATGGTTATGTTGATCCTGACGGAAAACCCATACAGCCTAACGCGGCACCTGGCGACATCCGCTATAAAGCCGACAAGGACGGAAAACTAATCACCGACTTTATCGGAAACCCGTTTCCCGATTTCACCGCCGGACTGAACATGAATTTCCAATACAAAGGCTTTTCTCTGCTCATGTTTTTTTATGGTGTTTATGGAAACGAGATATTCAACGCCACCAAATTTTACAACTTCAACTCGAGCGTGCGCTACAACGTAGATGCCTCATTGATGGGCAGATGGCTGCTGGAAGGCGACACCGACGATCCCAACATGGCACGTCTCAACCTGAACGATGCCAACAACAGTTTACGTTCGGACAGGTTTGTTGAAGACGGTTCGTACCTACGGTTAAAAAATATTCAACTGGAATACGAGTTACCGGCCAGGCTGTTTAGCAAAATTGACATCTCCTCGCTAAAGGTGTTCGTGGGAGCCGACAATGCCTTCACGCTAACACACTATTCAGGTTTCGATCCCGAAGTGGGCATTGGCTACAACAACAACCCGCTTGATCGCGGCATCGACCGTGCCCGCTATCCCAGCCCGCGCACCCTTTATGTTGGATTAAACCTTAGATTTTAAAAAACGTCAATCATGAAAAAGATAAATATATTCCTGTTTTCCGCTGTGGCGCTCTTGTTGCTGTTAGCAACCGGCTGCAAAAAAGAGTTTCTCGATGTAAAGCCTCCCACGCAGGTGATGGAAGATTTTTTTACCAGCGAAGCCAATGCTAAACTGGCCATCACCGGATGTTATGATGCGATGGGTTGGGATGGAAATCACAACACCATTCCATTCTTTTTTGGCGACATCATGGGTCGTGACGGATGGAAAGGTGGTGATGTTGGTGGTGACCAGGACTGGATGAACAACCTGATTAACTTTACCTACACCCCTGACAATTACATGCTCAACACAGCATGGAAAAACTATTACATTGCTATCAATCGTTGTAACACCGCCATCGAAAATATTGGA
>CAZKGB010000152.1:0-6594 GCA_964551935.1 uncultured Lentimicrobiaceae bacterium
ACATTTAAATTTGAACTTTGAACCTTGAACCTCTTTGGAGTGTCTGGCGATATGGGTAAAGTATTATGTGTTAAGCATTTAAAAATCTGTAATCCCCAATCCTAAATCATCAATGGCAGCTTAATGGACATAGTAATCAGCAACCAAATTAACCGGCGCAAATGATTTATCCCTCCAAATCAAATGACCTGTATTTCTCTTTAATTTTCAGCCTGCCGCCTGGTATGTTTTCATGGTTTTCTAATTTTAACGGGCCGGATTCAAACACCTCCTCCAGCATCCATCTTGAACGGTTAACAATTTCATCAGAAACTTCTTTTGTTCGTTGAAAAACAGCAGCAGGTGTCCCCTCCGCTATTTGGTTTAAGAGCATCCAAACCGATTGCATAATCTCCATCGGTTCGTAGCCACTGATAACAACACCTTTTTTATATAGCAACGGAATAGATGAAAAAGCACCTATCCCAATATTTAAACCCACCTTTAAAGGAATGATAAAACCATTAACCTGCTTGTCTCTCTTCGCTATAGCCTCTACGATTGTTTTCGTTTGCAAATGCCTGCTATAAACAAAAAAATTCCTAAACCCAACCGTTTTCGCTTTCGCCAGTCCGGCAGCTGTAATCAACCCTTCGTCTTCGTACCCTGTTATTGGGTAAACAACTTTATTCCGTCTCTTCCTGCTGGCCACCACCATCGCACCGAGAATATCATCGACCACCCTAATGTCAGCCCCCTTTTCCAACGCCTCTTTTAAAGTCGAACGGGTTCCCGGTAACGCTAAATACTTCTCTTTAATGGTAAGAATTGACTTTTCTGTTCCGGAAAAGGCAATCAGTCTATCAACAAATCTCCTCTCTTCCATTTCCATCCCCGGCAACAACTCATCCTCAACCGTAAGCCAGCCGGGTAACCAATCTTTCAAGCCATACTTTTCAAAGTTGGCCATCAAATCTTCACCTAAAATAACAATCCTTATGTTATCTAATTTCAAGTCTGCCATTAAAGAGGCAAAGTGTTTTACCACATCCCTGTCCACATAACCATCCAATAAACTCATAAGCCGACTATTTGTTATAAACACGCTCAAAACAACCGAAGCAAAATTAGTGTATTTGTAACAAATACGAAGACCCGTTCCTTGCTGTTCTCAACTTCATCAACTATTTATTCAATTTATATTGCTTCTAAATTTTATATCTGTTAATGCTTTAACAATAATATGATTTATATTTGCTGTGAAATAATTCACAAATAGAAACTGGATTCTTTATTAATAAAACACAACGTTATGCAAGACCTGGTAAGTAAAATAGTTAAGCGATATCAAAACGACAAAACCCGCTTGATAGATATTCTGCTGGATATTCAAAGCGAACGAGGGCATTTGTCGCACAACGACTGCAACGAACTATCTAAAAAGCTAAAAATGTCGACGGCTGAAGTTTGCGAAACTGCAAGTTTCTATCACTTCTTTACATGCAAAGAGGCTCGTTACAGAATTTATCTTAATAACAGCATCACATCAGAAATGGCAGGGCGTAAATTGGTTGCCGAGGCTTTTGAAGAGGCGTGCCACACCTCCTTTGGAGAGACATCGGAAGAGGGGTTGTTCCTTCTTGACTACACCTCCTGCATTGGAATGAACGACCAGGAGCCGGCAGCACTTATTAACGATATCCCTTTTACCCAGCTAACCCCTTTCAGGGTGAAAGAACTAATTTCCGATTTAAAAGAAGGAAAACCGCTGGAAGAGGTAGCATACGAGTCGCTTGGTGACGGCAACAATGCCAATAAAATGATTCACTCGATGGTAAACAACCACATCAGGAAAAGAGGTGCGGTTTTAACCAACGATTACAAACCTTTTGAGGTTATCAAAAACAAATTGTGCAAACGGTCGCCCGAAGAAATAATAACCATTGTAGAGGGTTCCAACATCAGAGGACGTGGTGGTGCCGGTTTTCCCACAGGGCTAAAATGGAAATTTGGCAGGTTTACCAAAGCTGAGCACAGAGTAATTATTTGCAACGCGGATGAAGGAGAGCCCGGCACCTTTAAAGACAGGGTTTTGCTTACCGAATTCCCTGAACTGGTTTTTGAAGGTATGGTGGTGGCTGCTTTTGCCACCGGTGCCGATCTGGGAGTTCTTTACCTCCGTCATGAATACAAATACCTGCTAAACCACCTCAATGATGTTTTGAATACCATGCGTAAAAATGCTCTTCTTGGACCCGAAATAAACGGTTGCAAGCATTTTAATTTTGATATTCGTATTCAGCTGGGTGCAGGCGCTTACGTTTGTGGAGAAGAATCGGCATTGATAGAATCGATGGAAGGTAAACGGGGAGAACCTCGTGACAAACCTCCATTCCCTGTGGAAAAAGGCTATTTGGGATATCCGACCATTGTAAACAATGTTGAAACACTCGCTTCCGTAGTGAAGATAATTAATAACGGAGCCGCCTGGTTCGACAGCATGGGTACATCCGATTCGGCAGGAACAAAAATTCTTAGCATTTCCGGCGACTGTCTTTTCCCCGGCATCTACGAAGTAGAATGGGGAACAACCGTAAACGATGTACTTAGTATGGCCGGGGCTTATGATGTGCAGGCTATTCAGGTGGGAGGCCCTTCGGGAATGCTGTTGTCGAAAAAGGGATTTGACAGAACCCTTAGCTATTCCGATTTGGCGACCGGTGGTTCGATGATTGTTTTTAACCATTCCCGCGATTTACTCCGTGATGTTGTACTTAACTTTATGGATTTCTTTATTGAAGAGTCGTGTGGCTCCTGCTCAACCTGTCGCATCATGCCCACGGTTTTAAAAAATAAACTTTTAAAGATATTGGATGGCCACGGGGTAAAACAAGACCTTGAAGAGCTGGCCTCATGGGGCAAACTGTTAAAAATTAGTCGTTGTGGACTGGGTCAAACCGCCGGGAACCCCATTGTAACAAGCCTGTCCAATTTCAGGTCGCTCTACGAAGCGTTAATCCAGCAAGACAAAGAGTATGACACGGGCTTCGATTTGGAAAAAGCCGTGGTTGAGTCGTGCAATTTTGTTAATCGAAAACCTGTTTTTGAAACTAAAAATTTAAATTAAAATGGCTGATACAATTAAAATAAAAATCGACGGCAAAGAAATTATCACAGCCAAAGGAAAAACCATTCTGGAAGCTGCCACCGACAACGGAGTTTATATTCCAACTCTTTGCAACTTTCCGGGTGTTCCTCCCAAAGGCTCATGCCGCGTATGTACCGTAAAAGTTAACAACCGGTTTATGACCTCCTGTTCAACGCCGGTAGCTGATGGTATGACCATCGACAACAATCACGATGAGATTGCGGACTATAGGAAAAGCATTGTCGAACTGCTTTTTATCAGTGGCAATCACTTTTGTCCGGCTTGCGAAAAAAGCGGTAACTGCGAGCTTCAGGCGCTGGCTTACCGACTGGGCATGCTGGTTCCAAGGTTTCCATATTCGTTTCCGAAAAAAGAGGTGGATGCTTCCAGCCCGAAAATCATTAAAGAGCAAAACCGGTGTATCCTTTGTAAACGCTGTATCAAAACCATTAAAGACAAAGAGGGAAAACGATATTTTGCCTTTAACCACAGGGGAAACCAATTGGAGGTAATATTAGACAAACAGATGGGTCAAACCATCTCCGACAAGCTGGCACAACAAGCGATGGAAAATTGCCCGGTGGGATCCATTATATACAAAGGCAAGGGCTTTTCGGAACCCATCGGGAGAAGAAAGTTTGACAAAAAACCCATCGGTAGCCATATTGAAGAATAACTGAATAAAAGAATATCATGGAAAAAAAAGTAATAGCCACCACCTCTTTAGCCGGATGTTTCGGATGCCACATGTCGTTTTTAGATATCGACGAAAGGCTGCTTGATTTAATTGAATTGGTAGAGTTTAACAAATCGCCCATTGATGATATCAAAAAGTTTACCAAACCGGTTGATATTGGAATTATTGAAGGAGGTTGCGCCAATAGTGAAAACGTTGAAGTTTTAAGATACCTCCGCGAAAATTGCAAGATTCTTGTTTCGTTGGGCGAATGTGCTATCATGGGCGGGCTTCCGGCCATGCGTAACGGCATCTCCATCGACGAATGTTTGGAAGAGGCTTATCTGAATGGCCCCACGGTACAACTTAACAAAGAGAAAATTTTACCCAATGATGAGGAGATACCGATGTTGCTAGATCGGGTTGTTCCCTGTCATGAAGTGGTAAAAATAGACTACTTCCTTCCCGGATGCGCCCCTCGTGCCGACCTTATTTGGGATGCCCTGGTGGCTATCGTTACGGGAAAGGAGATGGATCTGCCCTATGAAGTCATAAAATTTGATTAAAAACATTTGAAAAACAGTAAACCATGTCAAAAAAAATAACCATAGAACCGGTAACCAGAGTGGAAGGCCACGGTAAAGTTACCATCAAACTGGATGACCTTGGACGGGTAACCGAATCACGGCTTCATATTGTAGAATTCAGAGGTTTTGAGCGCTTTATACAGGGAAGGCCCTATTGGGAAGCCCCGGTATTGGTGCAACGCCTTTGCGGTATTTGCCCCGTAAGCCATCATCTTGCTGCTGCCAAAGCCCTCGACGTTGTTGTAGGAGCCGGAACCGGCGATGGGTTAACCGTAACCGGAGAAAAAATACGCAGGCTGATGCATTACGGTCAGTTTTTTCAGTCGCATGTACTCCATTTTTTCCATTTAAGCTCACCCGACTTTCTGTTTGGCATTGATGCCGCTCCCGAGCTACGAAATATTATTGCTGTGGCTCAGGAAAACAGAGAATTGGCCTATCAAGGGATTATGATGAGGAAATATGGCCAGGAGGTTATCGCCGCTACTGCAGGTAAAAAAATTCATGGTACCGGAGCCATTCCGGGTGGAGTAAATAAAAATTTAAGTCTTGAAGAGCGTGACAGTCTGTTAAAGGGACCCGAACCCATGAATGCAGATAAGATGATAGAATGGTCGTTGGGAGCGCTCGACTTTTTTAAACACTACCACAAAAACAACCGTGAGATGGTTGACAACTACGCAAGTTTCCCGTCAAACCATCTTAGTTTGGTTCGCAAAGACGGTGCATTGGATATTTATCATGGCGTGTTGCGAGCGGTCGATAACGAAGGTCGCCGTATCTTAAACGATGTCGATTATCAAGATTACAACCATTACATCGAAGAAGAAGTTCGTAATTGGACCTATATGAAGTTTCCCTACCTTAAAGAGTACGGACGCGAAAAAGGGTGGTACAGGGTAGGCCCGCTGGCAAGGTTGAACGTGTGTGATTTTATCCCCACCCCGCTGGCTCAAAAAGAGTTTGAAGAGTTTAAAGCGTACACGAAAGGAAAGCCCAATGGGATGAGTCTGCACTATCACTGGGCACGCTTAATCGAAGTGCTGCACGCTGCCGAAGTCATGCGAGACCTTCTTAATGACCCCGATTTACAGGGTAACGATTTAGTGGTAAAAGGAAACCGGCAAACCGAAGGTGTTGGCGTTATTGAAGCTCCGCGTGGCACACTGTTTCATCATTATAAAGTTGACAGCAACGACCTTATTACGATGGCCAATCTAATTGTATCAACCACCAACAACAACGAACCCATGAACCGAGCGGTAAACGCCACTGCCAAAGCTTTTATGAACGGCCAGCAGGAAATTACCGAACCGATGATGAACGCGGTAGAGGTTGCCATCAGAGCATACGACCCTTGCCTTAGCTGTGCTACGCACGCGTTAGGGCAGATGCCGCTGGAGGTTACTCTGCTAAACGAACAAAATGAAATAGTAGATAAAAAAATTAAAGGGTAGGATTCATTCTATCCAAATAAAAAAGGTTAAGAAAATAAAGATAACAACTTTAGTCCGAAATACAGGAAAACTCAGACGGAATTGTAAAGAGCAGAATTGTTTGAGAAAATTTTTTTTTGAGAGGTATTCGTTCCTTTCGACAGGCTCAAGGAACGGAAGCTCAAGGAACGAAGGCTCAAGGAACGAAGGCTCAAGGAACGAAGGGTTGAAAAAACCTGTTGAGGGGAAGTTGAAAATATAACCGGAAAATTAAATCAAGCATAACCGAACAAAAAACAACAGCACATGAATACAGAAAAAAGAGTTCTCATTTACGGCTATGGAAACCCGGGACGCCGGGACGACGGAATGGGAATAAGAATAACCGAAATGGTTGAAGAGTGGAAACAGGCTCATAATCTGAACCGGATTGATGTTGACAGTAACTATCAACTCAATGTTGAGGATGCTGAGAAGGTATCACGATACGACCTTGTAATTTTCGTAGATGCTTCGCAGGAAACTGATTTGACCAACTTCAGACTTACCGAGATTAAACCGAACAATCAAAAAGTAGAGTTCACCATGCATGCGGTATCTCCGGCATACATTATTCATTTGTGCGAAAAACTTTTCGACAAAAAACCTCAAGCCAAACTATTAAGCATAAAAGGATATCGGTGGGAATTTCAGGAAGGGTTATCAGACAGTGCACTTCTGAATATGGAACGAGCTTTTATTTTTTTACAATGCCGGTTAATGAACGAG
>CAZKGB010000153.1:0-6591 GCA_964551935.1 uncultured Lentimicrobiaceae bacterium
CGAGGCATTTTTAATGTTTTCGGTTATTCCCGAACAGGCACTCATACTCCATTTACTTATTTTTGTTGTTGCCATAGCAACCGGTTTTGCCGTGCAGCTTATTGTTAAAAACAGGTTTGAATTTAAGCTTTCGGAAAAACACTTTCATTTGCACAATACACCCGATTGCGTTTGCTTCGACAAAAAAACCATCGGCTATCAACTTACTCATCTAAAACCAAAAAGAGCCATCTTATTGCTGTCGGTAGTTGCCATGATATTATTACTCATTTTTGGAACAAGTCATAACACGGTTTCCATCGATCATATCTTAAACCTGAAACAGCAGGCACACGAACATGGCCACCCGGCCTGGATTAAAATAACATTTTTAGTAGTACTTGGCTTTGCTTTAATCACATTACTTACCGTAAACGATCATTTTCTGGAACAGCATCTTTGGGGCCATGTACTTAAAAAGCATCTGCTTAAGATATTTTTGTGGAGTTTTGGAACTCTGTTGCTGTTTCACTTCTTAAACCAGTATTACGATTTGAATAACCTGGTAAAAGACAACATCTGGGTTGTGTTGCTTATTGCGGTGCTAATTGGCATCATCCCCGAATCGGGCCCACACTTTATTTTTGTTATAATGTTTGCCGGAGGCGCGTTACCTTTTAGTATTCTGCTGGCTAACTCCATCGTGCAGGATGGCCATGGCAGTCTTCCTTTAATAGCCGAATCGCCTAAAGCTTTCACCGTGGTTAAAATAATCAATATTGCGGTCGGGTTTCTGATAGGTGCGACAGGTTTATTGCTTGGCTTTTAAAAAAATAGTATATTTAAGGCCTAAAACATAGTTCTATGAAACGTATTTTAATTCCGGTAGATTTTAGCGAAAGCTCCTTTAACTCGTGTCGTTATGCCATTGAGATAGCCACCAAAGAAGAGCCCGTTTCCCTTTGGCTGTTTCATGTTTTTGTCGACCAAACTTTTTATAATCCATCAACCGACCCTGACGGGATGATGTCAGCACCCATTATATCCATCGAATTTTCGGAAGAGCTGCGGAAAATTGCCGACACAAATATGGCACAACTTAAAAAACAGGTTGAAGATTATATTACAGCAAAAAAATATACTAACTTTACTGTCAACAATTTTATGATTTCGGGCGATCCGGAATGGTTGGTTGAAGATGTTTGTGAAGAGATTAACTCGGATGGAATTGTTATGTCAACTTCGGGCTCCGGAAAGAAAAGTCCGCTGGAGGGAAGTATGGCATTAAAAATTATGGGAAGAACCCCTGTTCCCGTGGTTGCGGTTCCTTCAAATTATAATAATTTTAAGTTTAACAATGTTTTGTATTCAACCAAGTTAGACAATATGGAGCATGATATTGTTACAATACATAAAATGCTTTCCCTTTTTAAACATCATAATTTTACCATTTACGTGGTTCATTTTAGAAAGTCGGATAATAGCAAAGTAACCATGCAGCAACTTGAAAAAACTTTTGAAAAAGAGCGTCTTGATGAAAAAATACGGTTTATGCTTGTTAACGATGACAACAACACGAAAACAACAATAAATGCGGTTATTATGCGAAACAACATCGACTTAATTGCTTTTGTGGCACATAAAACAAACCCCTTTAAGCTACTCTTCAGCCGCGGTATTCATAAAGATGATTTTCTTGCCACTGACCTGCCCGTTTTGGGGCTTCCTCACCTTAAAGACTGATTACATATCTATGAAAAAAAGCAACCTTAAAAAAGTAATTGTTTGGGATTGGAATGGTACTTTACTGGACGATGTGGATTATTGCGTTAATTGCATGAATGTTTTGCTCGACAAAAGAGGGCTGCCCACGGTAACTCCCGAGACTTATAAAGAGATTTTTACTTTTCCTGTAATAGAATACTACAAAGCAGTTGGCTTTGATTTGGATACCGAGGGCTTTGAAAAACCGGCCATGGAGTTCATCAATCTCTATTACGGTAATTTCTCTCGAACAAAACTTTTTCCATGTGTTCCGGAAGTGCTTGCATTGTTTAAAAAGAAAGGTTATCAACAGGTGGTGCTTTCTGCCATGGAACACGAGAGTCTGTCAAAAACATTGGCCGATAAGGGAATCCTCTCCCTTTTTGATGAAGTTACCGGTGTTGGCGATCATTATGGCAGCAGTAAAGAAGAAACGGGAAAACAGCTGTTGAAGAACCTTAAGGCAAGTCCTGATGAGGTAGTAATAATTGGAGATACTTTACACGATAAAACGGTAGCCGATTTGCTGGGTGTTGATTTAATATTAGTGGCCACCGGCCATAATTCCAAAAAAAGGCTCCTGGCTGAACATTCCGTTGTTGTAGATAAACTCGATGAGATTATTGAGCTCCTTAATTAACGAAAGTGGAATATATGACTTCTTAAATAACATTAGCCGTCGCTTCATATACAACTTTAGTCATACTGATTTCCGGCAATAAACCAATTAAACCGGATAGATTTTGAACAATCAATCTTCCGCTCAATTAACCCCTGCCTGCCTCTCCCCTTTTCATCAACTTTACGTACCTTTGCGCGGATGAATTTAAAGGAGTATATAAAAGAGGATTTTTTCAATATTATTGCAGAAACCGCTGCCGCAAAAAAGAAAAAAGTTTTTGTTATTGGTGGTTTTGTACGCGATCTGCTTTTGAAAAGGGCATCCAAAGATGCCGATTTTGTGGTGCTGGGTAGCGGTATTGAATTTGCTCGTGAAGTGGCCGAAGCCATGGGAAATAATACAGAGGCGAAATACTTTGAGAATTTTGGTACGGCAATGATTAGGAAAGGCAACTGGATACTGGAGTTCGTGGGTGCCCGCAAAGAGTCGTATCGTAAAAACTCGCGTAAACCCATTGTGGAAAACGGTACATTGGAGGACGATCAAAAGCGCAGGGATTTTACCATAAATGCTCTGTCTGTCAGCCTGCAAAAACATAATTACGGCCAATTGTACGATCCCTTTAACGGGCTTGACGACTTAAATAACAAACTAATTAAAACCCCACTTGACCCTGATATTACCTTTTCGGATGACCCGTTACGTATGATGCGCGCCGTCCGGTTTGCCACGCAGCTGAATTTTACCCTCGAGGAAAATACCTTTCAAGCCATTGGACGAAACAAAAACAGGATGTCAATCGTTTCGCGCGAGCGAATCACCGATGAACTCAATAAAATAATAATGGCCGAAAAACCTTCCATTGGCTTTCAATTACTGGAAGAGTCAGGCTTACTAAAGGTTATTTTTCCGCAGATGGCGGCATTAAAAGGGGTTGAGGTGGTTAATAAAATGGCCCATAAAGACAACTTTTATCATACCCTTGAGGTGCTTGATAATGTGGCTTTAAAATCAGATAATCTGTGGTTGCGATGGGCAGCAATACTGCATGATATTGCCAAACCGGTAACCAAACGTTACGATACCAAAGTCGGATGGACTTTTCACGGCCATGAGTTTGTTGGAGCAAAAATGACAAGTAAGATTTTTAAGCAGCTTCTACTGCCCCAAAACGAGCACATGAAATATGTGCAAAAGTTGGTTCTGCTTCACTTAAGGCCTATCGTTTTGTCGAAGGATATTGTTACCGATTCAGCGGTAAGAAGATTGTTGTTTGATGCCGGCAATGATGTTGACGATTTAATGCTTCTTTGTGAAGCCGATATCACCTCAAAAAATGAAGTCAAAGTAAAAAAATACCTGAAAAATTTTCAAATTGTCCGCCAAAAGCTTAAAGAAGTGGAGGAAAAAGACCGCATCAGAAACTGGCAACCTCCGGTTAGCGGTGATGTTATTATGAAAACATTCGGCTTAAAACCTTCTCGTTTAATTGGTAACATAAAAACTTCCATTCGCGAAGCCATCTTAGACGGAATAATTCCTAACGAGTATGAAGCTGCCTATAGATTTATGCTCAAGGAAGGGGAAAAACTGGGCCTTACCGTTGAAAACAACCCAATAAATAAATAGTTTTATTAACGAATTTGTTGCTGTGTAACATTATATTTAAAGGCCTTCATTCCAATTTTACATCAATTGTTGTATATTTGAAAAAATGTTTTAAATAGTTTAATTAACAATGTATCGAAATTACTTACAGGAAGAGTGGAAAATGATTGAATTTGATGAAAACATTGCTGAACATGAGGTCTATGCTATCTCTACTCACGGTAGAGTAAAGAGCTATAAAGTGGATCGTGAAAACGGAATGGTGATCAAGCAATCTTCATTTGGCGGCTATAAAAGAATCCCTTTAAAACAAAAAACCAACAGGCGAACAGCCAGATATACCCATAAGCTGGTGGCGGAAACTTTTATTGAAAAAACAAGCGAAGACCAAAAATATGTTATTCACCTCGACTACAATAAACACAACAACAATGTATGGAATTTACGTTGGGCTACTAAAGAAGAGATGGAGGCTCATCAAAAGAATAACCCAAATTACCGAAGAGGTAATCAGCGGATTACATACTCTAAGCTTACTCCCGGAAGGGTAAAAATGATAAAACGTATTATTAACGACCCGAACCGGAAAACACGAATGAAAATTATTGCCAGGCAGTTTGGCGTTTCCATACAGCAACTTTACCGTATTAAATGGGGCGAAAATTGGGGACACATTAAACTGGTCGAAAAAAATAATGAGAACAACATCTTTCCAAAATAACCTTTCCGGTTACTTATTGTGAAGTAATTAATGAAATCACGGAAAAATACTTTACTGGTCATTCTGGGACCTACTGCTTCCGGAAAAACAGGGATAGCCGTTGAGGTTGCAAAACATTTTAATACCGAAATTATTTCTGCCGATTCGAGGCAGTTTTATAAAGAAATTCCCATTGGTACAGCCGCACCCGATAAAAAGGACTTGTCCGAAGTTAAACACCATTTTGTTGGGCATTTATCCATTTTCGATGAATACAATATTTCACGCTTCGAGAAAGATGTGCTTGGTTTGCTAAAACAAAAATTCCAACAACACAGTCTAATGGTTATGGCCGGCGGGTCAGGAATGTACCTTGACGCCGTGTGCAACGGAATTGACGAACTGCCTGACCCTGACGAAAAAATCCGTTCGGAACTCAATAAAACCTTTGCAGAAAAAGGTATCGAAGCCCTGCAGCAACAGCTTAAAAAATTAGACCTCCCGTACTACCATAAAGTGGACCTGCAAAACCCTAAAAGGTTAATGCGTGCCATTGAGGTCTGTTTGCAAACCGGAAAACGATTTTCCGATTTACGAAAGCACAAACCGGCTTCACGCGATTTTAATATTATTAAAATAGGATTATTTCTTCCTCGCGAAACGCTCTATAGCCGCATCAACCAACGAACGGATATGATGATAAAAACAGGTTGGCTTGATGAAGCACGTGCTGTTTATCCGTACAAGCATCTTAATTCACTCAACACCGTCGGCTATAAAGAATTGTTCAACTATCTTTCCGGTGAATGGCCTCTGGAAAAGGCCATCGAAAAAATTAAAACCAACACCCGTCGCTATGCCAAACGTCAGATAACCTGGTTTAAACGCGACAATACTATTAATTGGCTTCACCCCGATAATATTCAAACCATCATCAAATTTGCCGAAAACAGGATATGATATTTTTCCTGTTTTTTCGTTTTTGTTTTTTTATACCTCGTTTTTTACTTAGTTTTGTATACAGCAAACCCATTTTATATAAAACCCTACTTTATGAAAAACCTATTAGTGTACCTAATTATCTTGCTACTTCTTTCATTTTCTGTTACAGCTCAGCAATCAGCAGAAAAAAAACCTGTATTACCCCAAAAGGGAAAGACCTTTTTTGATATTCAAAAATCTTTTAACGATTACTGGGCACCCTTTAACGTTAAAAACGGCTACTATACCGAAAACGGTGTTCAAAAAAAAGCTCCCGGCTGGAAACAGTTTAAACGTTGGGAATACTACTGGGCAAACCGGGTAAACCCTGTAACGGGTGCTTTTCCTAAAACTACGGCTGCTGATATATACACCAATCTTAACAAACAGCGAGGTTTCAGAAACTCAACCGGTAACTGGTCGGAATTGGGGCCATCAAGTTCGCCGGGCGGATACCAGGGAATTGGCAGGATAAACTGTGTAGGATTTCGCGATGGTGATAACAATACTTACTATGCAGGAGCGCCTTCGGGAGGACTATGGAAAACTACCGATAACGGAGCCAACTGGACGGTATTAACTGATAACAATGCCGTGCTCGGCGTTAGCGATGTTGTTGTTATTGCGGGTCCGGTCACGGCCTCCGACACCATATATATTGCTACCGGCGACCGTGACGGAGGCAGCATGTGGAGTCTGGGGGGCGGATATTATAACGACAACAACAGTATTGGTATTTTGAAATCAGTGGACGGAGGTACTACCTGGAATACAACCGGTATCAGTTTTTCAGCTTCCGATAATATGATAATCAATAAACTGTTGATAGACCCTACTAACCATAATGTGCTGTATGCAGCAATCTACAACTCTTTAGGCAGTTCTATGCAGGCCTCTATAAAACCACCGACGGAGGTAGCACCTGGAACAAGCTATC
>CAZKGB010000154.1:0-6568 GCA_964551935.1 uncultured Lentimicrobiaceae bacterium
TGGGTCCAATCCACGCGATGTAAACCCCCTTGGCCACTTCAATGCTTTCTTCTCCGGCAATTTTCTCCAGTTTCTCAATAAATTCCCGATCGTAACGACGGCTCATGTCGGGAAAACGCGGGCCAAAACTTTCAAGATTCCTGCCCACTAACGGATTGCCGGGTAGCATATTAATATGGTCATCAATAATCATTAAAGAGGCGGGTTTCAATGCCAGGTTAATAGCCCCGGCAGCATTGCTCACAAACAGGTTTCTAACCCCCAATAACTTCATCACCCTGATGGGGAAAGTAACCTCCTGCAGCGTATAGCCTTCATAATAATGAAACCGGCCATTCATCACCAACACCTGCTTACCTTCCAGCTTGCCGTATATTAATTTCCCGGAATGAAACTCAACCGTTGACTCGGGAAAATGCGGAATCTCTTTATAGGATATCTCGATATCCACTTCAATATGTTTGACCATAGTGCCCAAACCTGTGCCCAGAATAATAGCGGTCTCCACCGTATCAATTCCACGCGACTGTATGTATTTTGCAGCTTCAACAATTTTCTTTTCCATAAAATAATTTATTAATTTTTGATAAGTGCTTAGTTACCGTTGTACTTCGTTATCTTTATTTTAACAGCATCTATCCAGAAGTCTTTTCTTTCTTTATTCCAAAAATAAACCTTCAGCAGTTCATCTTCCGAAGCGGGTGGAGCAAGTTTAAGGCTAAAATCAAACCGGCTCCACGCTCCTGCTTTTAAAATATTAGCAAAACCAAAAGCACGGTAAAAGTAAGGAGTTTTATCTCCTTCACGACTTACCACCAGCACCACATCGTTATCGGCAAAAACCTTTTTCACAAATAACTCACCCGACAGTGTAAACAAGCCGGTGTCCGGTCCAATGTCCGATGTATTCGTAACCAATAAATTTACAAACAATTTATTTTTTGTTATGTGGTAACTTTTTTTCCCTGAAAAGGCCCTTGCATTAGAATAGTCAGGATTATCCTCTTCAAAATCGAGTGTCAGGTCAATTCCGTTTTGAGAGGTTGATTTTTTTTGAAAGAGATAAACTTCGTAATTGTATCCGCCCAACACGGTGAAAGGCCTTTCGGGCTTAAACACTTTGAGTACTTTCAAGCCGTCGTCATTCAGTAATTTCGCCAACGGAGTTCTTCCTTCATTTGGTCCAAAATGGGCATCCCAAACAATCAGGCTACTATCGGGAATAGATATTGAAACCTTTGGGGAAGCAGGAATTCCCCATGAAGAACACCTGTCGTTGTACGGATCGATTCCCAACCGGAAAGGAACATAATTGTTAAAATAGTAGATTTTATTTTTATCGAGGTTGTTTTCCAGAATATAATTCACCGCTTTTGACAACACCTCCTGTGGTTTACTTTTTTTAAGCCCGCCTCTCCCCATCGAAATCGTCGAAACCAGCACCCAAGCCATTAGCAAAACGGCAAACCCCTTAAACACTTTCTTGTAGTTAGAAAGCAACTTACCAATAAAATTAAACCCGGCCAAAGCCGTGAGGGCTGCCAATGGTGAAACCGAACCCATCACACGTATCAACCCAAGAGAATTTCCCATTCCCTTCCACCACACAAACGAGTGAGCTGCCAAAAAAATGAGATAAGCACCGGGGACAAGCAAAAGAAAATAAAAACGGTCGTTCAATGCAAGTCTATCTTTTTTATACCAAAACCAAATTGACACCAGCAAACCGATATAAAATAATCCGGCAATGGGGTAACCAAGGATTCCTTTAGTATGATTGATAAAATGAAACAGCGAGCCGTGGCCATAAATCCCTGCTGCACTACCCTGGTATGGCATTTCGGTAATAAGCCACCAAAAGCTGTTATAAAAATGCCACCCCGCCAAACTAATCAATAAAAAACCGGTGGCAAACAGAGGCAGGTATTTCCACTGTTTTTTAAGCCCGAAAGCCAGTAAAAACAACGGAAGCAAAACAACGCTCTCGGTACGTACCATGGGAAGAAAAGAAACTGCCACCGCCGACCATAAATAATCTTTTTTAAAAAATAGCCACACTGCCAACACCAGAAACAGACTGTGCAGCACCTCGGTCATTACCGAAAACATCAAGCTAAAATAAATAGGGGTAAAAACCACCAAAACAACCACAAGCCAGCTGTTTTTATATTTTAAGGTGTTGGCGAGTTTCCACGAAAAGAGAGCAGTTAGCAATCCGACTATTACATTGAAAAGGCGGGCAAAATTTATTCCCTCCTGAGCGAAAGGCGATACAAGAATGGTAAAAACCGGCTTCCCCCAATGGCTAAACAGCAACCTGGGATATTGCCAGCCCCACCGGGCCAGCTTGAAATGGGTAAAATGGTCACCTCCGCCAAAACTATTTTCCGTGTTGAAAACAACAACCACTCCTGCCAGCAGAAACAGACCCAACAGCGACAAAACTAAATATAACGCTCGTTTTGATTTTAGACTATTCATCTCTCGGTTCCATCATTTCAATTTTAAAATCATCAAAGTAAATATCTTTTTTACCACGATTCCAAATATAAATCAATAAATTATCCTCTTTTTTCCTGACCTCCGGCGTAAGGTAAAGCATCTCCACTTTATTCCACCGGTTAAGTTTCAAATTCTTCTTTATTTCGGGACTGTTAAATGCCTGTGCCCGATAGTGATAGTTTTTTCCTTTATGCTGAAAAGTAATTACAATGGCCGAGGGCGTTTCATCCAAATCGCGAACAGGGTAAACCCAAACCGTTACTTTAATCCAGGCATAATACCGGTTGGTCAAATCACTAAATGAAATCCTGAATGAAGGAGAGTACGTGAGCGTACTGTCCATTTTTAATGAACCACTTCCGGTATGGGCATACTTTTCGGTATAGTGACTGCCCTTCCGCTCATTCTTATCTTCAAATCCGAATGCTTTCAGTACTTTTCTTTTGTACAACGATTCATCCTCTATAACAGGCTTGTTATCGGGATACAACCTCTGCACCAACAACAGCTTTTTATCTTCAGGATTGATTTCGGTTCGTCCAAACGATTTAAGATAGTAGGCAAAGGTCATTCTGTCGCCACTGATAATATGATTTTGAAGCTGCCAGGTCTGGAATATATTTAGCCAAACAAAAAATATCACACCTAAACCGAACAAAACCTTTGCATAGAATTTTCGCTCTGCCATCCACCGAATAAAATAGCCCAACGGAATAGCCATCACTGCATACGACTGCACCAACGCCCGCTGCCCGAGACTTTGTGCGTACCACCAACACGACCAGCTCGAAACGATATAGAGGTTCAAAATAAAAAAGATAAACAACGGATAAAACAGTTTCCGGTTGTTTTTATAGAGAAACCAAAATCCGGTAACTGCAAAAAGCATCATCGGAGTATAAATAAACCACCCCTTCCTAAAACTGAATAAAACCTTAAACAGATAAGGACTCAGAAACTCAAAACCTTCGCCCGGATTTACATAACTGTAATAGATAAAACTCCCGCTATAGATTTTCCAATAAACAATCTGTAACGAGCCAAGGGCAGCCATAATTACCACAAACCACCCCAATTGTTTTTTGTAAGAAGTTGAAAGCACACGAACTTTATCCTTAAATTCTTTGAACGAAGTTACATTCCAAAGCAATGGAATTAACAGGGATATCAATTCGGTAGGGCGAGCCAGTGTGGCCAGGCCGATAAGCAATGCCAGAGCAATCATATTTTTTTTACGGTGATGCCGATGCCACAAAAGGGTATACCACAAAATCATCGCGTAAAAGGCAAACAAATAATTATGAACCGTTTCTGCCGAAAAAAGCGAATAGATAAGGTAATTAGTCCCGAAAAAAAGCAGAAGCAGCACAAGCGCTGTTATTCGATCGGTAAAGAACTCCAAAAGTACTTTCCGGAGGTACCAAAAACCAATAAGCGAAAACAAAATACTGTTTACCATTAAGGCTATTTGGTATGGCAGCGAAAAACCATCGGCAGGGTAATCAGTAATGCCGGCAATGAAATGAGCCACAAAAAATCCCGGAGAAAAAAGAATGGCCATTCCCATGCTGTATTTCATCATCCAGTTGCCACCGGGAATATGAACAACCTGATAAAAAGTGTTGGATGGATCGTAAAGGGCAAAAATATGGTCTATAATCTCCTTGTGTTGCAACCCGAGATCGTGATAAATAAAGGTTAACGGAAGATAGAGGTAATAACCAAAAGCATCCCACGAAACAGGATTATAAAACGAACTTAGTAAATGGATAACAATAATTGTAAACCATACAAAAAGTACAGTATAAAATGATAGGATGTTTTTCCTGCTCATTTACAATTTGTTAATTTTTAAAGGTTTTTCTGTCGAACAGATTATATTTCAAAATACAATAAATCGCTCTGAATCCATCCTTTGCACTTATTTTTTTACCCTCTTCGTAAGTACGTCCGTAATAGGAAATACCCGCCTCATAAATACGCACCTTGGGAACCCGTGCAATTTTAGAAGTTACTTCCGGTTCAAAACCAAAACGGTTTTCTTTAAGCAAAAGGCTTTTTAGCATTTTGGCATCAAACAGTTTGTAACAGGTTTCCATATCGGTAAGGTTCAGATTGGAGAACATATTCGACAGGGTCGTAAGCAGTTTGTTCCCTACCGAATGCCAAAAAAACAGGATACGATGCGGTTCACCTCCCATAAAACGCGATCCGAAAACCACATCGGCAAACCCGTCAACCACAGGCTGCAAAAGTTTGTTAAACTCGTCAGGATTGTATTCGTTATCGGCATCCTGCACCACGATATAATCGCCGGTAGCCTCTTCAATCCCCCGGTGAATAGCAGCTCCTTTTCCTTTATTTACCGGTTGGTTAAAAATCTTTATCTCGTTTTTCGTGTTTCGTGCAATAAACTCCCTTGCCTTTTTCTCGGTATCGTCGGTTGAAAAATCGTTGACAACAATTATTTCCATGCTAATGCCCTGAATAAGCTTCACGGAATTTACTTTTTCAAGAATGGTTTGAATGGTCTTCTCTTCGTTAAAAGCCGGAATGATTACAGAAAGTTTTTTTGCCATCGATGCTAAAAATTTAGAGGCAAAGATAGGCAAAGTTTGATAGAGATATTCTTTGAAAATCTTTAAAAGAGTAACATCTTTGCAAAAAACAGTTTCATGACAAAAAAAGAGCGTTTTGAAAAAGTGATTGCCTACTTTAAGGAAAATATGCCCATTGCCGAAACGGAGTTGGAGTACCATAACCCTTACGAATTGCTGGTGGCAGTGATTTTATCGGCACAATGTACCGACAAACGTGTAAACGTGATTACGAAAGAGTTTTTCAGGCAATACCCCGACCCCGAATCGTTGGCCAGAACAGAGGTGCCCGATATTTTTGAACTTATTAAAAGCTGCTCCTATCCCAACAACAAGGCAAAGCATCTTTTGGGTATGGCAACAATGTTGCTTTCCGATTTTAACGGACAAATTCCATCCGACATTCAGGAACTCCAGAAACTACCCGGAGTAGGACGAAAAACCGCCAATGTTATTGCTTCCGTTATTTTTAACAAACCCACCATGGCGGTCGATACCCACGTTTTCAGAGTCGCCGCACGTATAGGGCTTTCGCACCATGCCAAAACACCGCTGGAAACCGAAAAACAGTTGGTTCGATATTTTCCGGAAGAACTAATCCCTCTTGCTCACCACTGGCTGATTCTTCACGGCCGTTATGTTTGTCTGGCCCGAACACCCAGATGCGAACAGTGTGGATTAAAAGAGTTTTGCAAGTATTACCGGAAAAACCTGAAAAGCACGAAACAGGTGTGAAATTATGAAGTTAAATAACAATACGATTTTTCATTCAATGAGAGCGCAAAAACCGGTCCGGTGTGACCGTACCGCTTAATAAACGATGTATTAGACACTTCAACAAACAAGCAGTGAACAATCTCACCAATATCACTCTTTATATCCAATAATTTAAGACCTTTGCAAATTGATTTATTTTATATAAAATATGGCAACAACAAATTTTATCGACTACATAAAAATCTACTGCAAATCAGGCGATGGAGGTTCGGGTTCCGTCCATTTCAGACGCGAGAAATACCTGCCCAAGGGAGGCCCCGATGGTGGTGACGGTGGCAAAGGTGGCGACATCATTA
This sequence comes from uncultured Lentimicrobiaceae bacterium, assembly GCA_964551935.1. Lineage (GTDB taxonomy): Bacteria > Bacteroidota > Bacteroidia > Bacteroidales > F082 > B16-G9. The sequence continues at coordinate 6,173 of CAZKGB010000154.1, forward strand.
TGAAGGGCAACGCCAACCTGTGGACGCTTCTTCACTTACGGTACACCCGACATTTGAGGGCAGAAAACGGAGGCTCCGGAGGGGGCATGAGAAGCACCGGTTCGGATGGAAAAGATATTATTATAGAGGTGCCCTTGGGTACTATTGCCAAAGATTTTGAAACCGGAAAATTATTAAACGAAATAACCGAACACGGCCAGGAGGTAGTATTATTAAAAGGAGGGCGCGGCGGATTGGGCAACGACCATTTTAAAACCGCAACCAACCAAACGCCAAAATATGCCCAAACAGGCGAAGAGGGCTTAGAAGCCCAAATTATTTTAGAACTTAAACTGTTGGCTGATGTAGGACTGGTAGGGTTTCCCAATGCCGGAAAATCCACCCTGCTTTCGGTGG